>NZ_PZGG01000009.1 GCF_003043455.1 Staphylococcus simulans
ATGTCATAATGTAAAGTACATTGAACCATAATATAATAAACACATGAGAAAGTTGAATAGATGGTGGCAAATCTAATTTAAAGGAGGTGATGCCTATGGTATCGCTGAATTTAGAAAGGAAATGCCTTAAATGACAACATTTGAAGTCATAGTATTGCTACTGGCATTTGGTGAATTTATACTAAATCTAGTCTCTACTATTACGAAATTTGTTGAAAAAAGAGATAAAAAAATAAGCCATCTTTCTGCTTTGACTAAGGAAATGGCTTATTTTAAAAATTTTCTATGTCACCGTCTTTTAACGGGCTCAAAGAATCGTGTGATAGCACAATTCTTTTATAACATAAATGTATTATAAATACAATAATAAATAATGTGTAAAAACATTTCTAGCTAAACATTTCACAATCTTGTGACAAATAAAGAAATGTGGTTTAATTAAGAAAACGCTTTCATAAAGTTGTCACATCTTGAACTACAGGGAGAGAGATAGAAAAAGGGGGATTGTGAAATGATTACGTTTATTGTTTCTATCATTTTACTAGTTATTGGTTATTTCACTTATGGAAAGTACATTGATAAGATGTTTGGACCGAAAACAGGAAGACCGACACCAGCACATCATCAACGAGATAATGTTGACTTTGTACCGATGAAGACATCGTCTAACTCGTTAATTCAGTTACTGAATATTGCGGGAGTAGGTCCGATCTTCGGACCAATTATGGGGGCATTGTATGGACCGGTCGCATTTTTATGGATTGTTTTAGGGTGTATTTTCGCAGGGGCAGTTCATGATTATTTAACAGGTATGATTTCTATTCGAAACAAAGGGGCACATCTACCTGAACTTGCGAGTAAATTCTTAGGGAAGGTCATGAAGCACTTCGTTAATATCTTCTCGATTTTATTGTTGCTGCTTACGGGGACAGTATTCGTGACGAGTCCAGCGTTATTGCTTCATAACATGATGGACGGTCGTATTGCATTAGGTGTTATTATCTTCGTTATTTTTGTTTACTACATTCTTTCAACGATTTTACCGATTGATAAAATTATTGGACGTGTTTATCCAGTCTTTGGAGCGTTATTGTTAATCAGTGCGGTCGCAATGGGCTTTCGTTTAATTCAAACAGGTGCACCGATTCCAGAGTTAAGTTTAAAAAATATGCATCCTGATGGTGCACCGATTTTCCCACTGTTATTCTTTACGATTACATGTGGTGCATTATCAGGTTTCCATGCGACACAAACACCGATTATTTCACGTACTGCGAACAATGAAAAGAATGGCCGCTTTATCTTCTACGGCATGATGGTCGCAGAAGGGATTATCGCGATGATCTGGGCAGCAGCAGGTATGAGTTTATTTAACGGTTACCAAGGCTTGCAAGGAGTGCTTGCGAAAGGGGAAGCAGCACTTGTTGTGAGTGAGGCATCTCACTTATTGCTTGGTTCTGTTTTAGGTACAATCGCGGTATTAGGTGTTATTGTCTTGCCTATCACAAGTGGTGATACATCATTTAGAAGTGCACGTATGATTATTGCGGATTACTTGAATGTGAATCAACGTTCTCTAGTTAAACGTATTATTGTCGCAGCACCATTGTTTATTATCAGTTTCGGCTTAACACAAATTGATTTCACGATTCTATGGCGTTACTTCTCATGGGCAAACCAAACAACAGCAGTGGTCGCATTATGGGTCGGCGCAATGTATCTGTTGCTAGCTAAGAAGAACTTCTGGGTAGCAGCTGTACCTGCGACATTCATGACTTGGAATATCTTTGTTTATATCTTAAGTCAGAAGATTGGTTTTGGTTTAAATTTAACACTTAGCTATTATTTAGGTGCTGTCTTAACATTAATTTGGATTGCTTATTTCATTTATCAATACAAGAAAGTGACAGCAGGTGTGAAATTTGAGTTAGATCATCCAATCGTGTCACAGCGCGATGCGGCAGTCTAACAAGGTGTCTTAAATAGTTTAGATCAACCCGTACTCTTCGAAGAGTGCGGGTTTTTAAGTTGTACTAAAATAATGTATTCACTTTAGACACTTAAGCAATATTTATATACGTTTAGGAAATTTTAAACGCCATTGCGTTACCCTATGATAGAGTGAGGAACGTAAGGAAGGTGACTTAAAATGACACAGCATAAAGAGACAGTTCCCTACCAAAAAGAACGTGTGATGAATGGTTATGTATTATTGTTATTTAGTATCATAATTATCATGAATCGTTTACTTACATATGCATTAACAGAAGATCTTAAACAAACCTTACTGTCTTATTTCTTTTTCATTCAAATAATGTGTTTAGTTACATACACCACAATTTTGTTTAGGTTGAAGGATAAGAAAGAAATACGAGGGTTATGGTAGCATTTATTTTTTAACCTTCAATGCGTCACCGTCTTTGAAAAGGCCTCTAAAGCATCGTGTACCACCACGGCGCTTTTTCTTTTCATCTATATTATGACACAATTTAAATATAGACATAAAAAAGATGGGTACCGAATACCCATCGCGTTTTGAATAATTATTGATGAACAGTTTCTTTAAAGTTTTCTAAACGGCGTTCTTTTTCCTCATCACTGAGATTGTGTTTCGCTACATAGCGATTACGTTCGTGCTCTGCACATTCTTTACAGCAAGCACCTAAATAACGGTGTTCGTTTTCTTCTGATACTAAGATTTGTTTATTACATTCAGGGTTGCTGCAGTTGATATAACGTTCGCATGGTGTACCATCGAACCATTCTTTACCAATCACTGTTTTTTCTACTTGGTTAACGTCTACACTGATACGTTCATCGAAGACGTACATTTTACCGTCCCATAATTCACCTTGTGTTTCAGGGTCTTTACCGTAGGTTGCGATACCGCCTTCTAATTGTGCAACATCTTCAAAGCCTTCTTTAAGTAAGAAGCCTGAGAATTTTTCACAACGGATACCGCCTGTACAATAAGTGACAATCTTCTTATCCATGAACATATCTTTATTGTCTCTGATCCATTGTGGTAAATCACGGAAACGTGTAATGTTTGGACGAACTGCGCCACGGAAATGACCTAAATCAAACTCATAGTCATTACGTGCGTCTAAGACGATAGTATCTTCATCATCTAATGCTTCTCTGAATTCTTTAGGTGATAAATATTTACCTGTTGTCTCACGTGGATCAATATCATGTTCTAAATCAAGTGCGACAATTTCATGTCTTGGACGTACATGCATTTTCTTGAATGCATGGCCTTCTGCTTCATCAATCTTGAATGTGATATCTTTGAAGCGTTCATCTGCACGCATATGTGCAATATAAGCATCTGTATCTTCTTTTGTTCCTGATAACGTACCATTAATCCCTTCAGTAGAGACTAAAATACGACCTTTTAAATTGTGTGCTTTACAGAACTCTAAGTGTTCTGCCGCATACGTTTCTGGGTCATCTATAGTGACATATTTATAATATAACAATACTCTATAATCCATATTATGATACTCCTCAATCTTTCTATCTATTTCTCATTATAAAGGAAAAAGTTAAAACCTAAATGATGCATTAGACCTATTTTTACCGATTTACATTATTTTCCACTGTAATAGCTTAACAAATCATTGTAAATATGCAATAAGTTTGTTTGTGAACTTAATATTGAACGCACTAAAATAGGGTGAATAAAGCAAAGAATTATTATAAATAAAGAGCTTGAAAACTAAATCACACTTGTTTTTCACACAAACGGGTATAATAACTATATACAGAACTTTAAATGAGGTGAGAAACATGGCAGAGATTAAACATAACAATAATAAATTTTATGTCGGTGATGAAGCGAAACCAGATGCAGAAATGGATTATACAATGAACGACAATGTGATGACGATTACACACACAGGTGTAGATCCAAGCTTACGTGGACAAGGTGTCGGTAATCAATTAGTCCATGCTGGTTTAGAGTATGCGAAAGAAAACAACTTAAAAATTGATGCACAATGCTGGTTCGCAAAAGCATTTATTGAAAATACAGATGATAAAGAGATTTTAGTAAATAAATAAAAATAAGCGTACAAAAGAGGCGCGTTAGTCTGAAGGCTAGCGCGCTTATTTTATGCGTTAAAGATATGTTTTGTATAACGGAAATAGACCCACGCGATTACACATCCCGCAAAGATGATTTCAATAACCGCAAGGATTCCAAGCATTTCCTGGGAAATACCAGGGAGGTCTAATTGTGTATAAAGGTGATACGTTGATGCGGCTGTTACAGCCCATGGGAAAGTCAGCGCAGCATACGCGGGTTTGAATCGTTTCTCAATGATTTGAGGCAAGAAAATAATTGAGAACACAAATAGAAATTGCGCGATTACAAAATAAAACAGAATATAACTGACTGATAAACTTTCGGCATAAGATAGATATGCATTTAAACATAAAGATGCAGGCGCACTAATAATCACTGCCATTGGTAATTGGTCTTTCGGATAATAATGCCACATTCTTTCGAGTAAAATAAACGCTAAAAGAATCCAAAATAAGACTGAACTGAAATCTATCGCAAAGATACCAATTTTAGCGTAGAACGATGAAGCTGTCTCACCAATAACGCCAATACCGACAAACATTACAAACCAACTCGTATTAGGATACGTACGGTGTTTTAATATGAAATAAACGATAAACCAAATCATTAAGATGATATGTAGTAATACAGCACCTATCCAGAAACCTGTAAGTATTATGTTATCTATATGGAACTGTGATTTTAAAATTGAAGCGAATGTCATGAAACTCATAGGTAATGCAGGCATAATCGCAAAAGTGTTACTGTCGTTTAATTCTAAGCCTAATGCTTTCGGAAAGCGTATTAGCTTTATAAAAAATAAAACTAAGCAAATACTGCCTAAAGTAGTTGCTAATAAACCTAGCCAAGTTAAGTGGATTTGAAATAATATGTGACTGAATGTAAATGTACCTAAAGATAAACCGCAAATTGCGGCAGGTACGTTTTGAATCATGGATTTAAACATATATGTAGCCTGCCTATTCTCTCTCTTTGTATGTTCAAAGTATAGCACTGCTCATATGATTAAGAAACAGAGTGAAACGTAGATGATTTGAAAAGATAATGAAATAGAGAGAACCTTTTGGGTTCCCTCTATTAAGATTAATGGCCTTGACCTTGCGGTTGTTGTGCAGGCTGTCCTGGTTTTTGTTGTTGGACAGGTTGTGGCTGAGGTTGCGGTTTCGGTTGTGTTTGTTGTGGTTGTGGTTTTGGTTCTGGATGTGATACGCCACCTTCTCCAGGTTTATATTCTTTTGGTTCTTCTTTTTCTTGTTTAGGTTCAGGTTTTTCTTCAGGTTGAGGTGCTTGATAGATATGTACAGTTGATTGTTGGACCTCATGATGTACTTGTTCTTCTACTACAGGTTCTTCTGGCGCTTCTTGCTTATGTTCTTTTTTCTCTTTTTTCTCAGTTTTCTTCTCTTTTTGTTTTTCTTTATCTTCATAGTATTTCGCAGCATCTACTTGATCGCTGCTGTGATGCTTATATTTATCATAAGCAATCATTCCAGTGACAATGACAGCTGTCACAAGCAGTGCAGTAACAACGACTGCTAGAATACGTTTGATAGCTTGAAACATGATGTTGGCTCCCTATATCTATAGTTTTCTCTTGTTGCTTAGTGTATATCTTCATTCTAAGTTTATAGAATTGTCTTACGCTTTTCCACTCTTTTTATATTAAATGAACGTTACAATATTAAAACGAATAAAGATTAAGTGGATGTTTGTCATTTGAAATCATTCATAGTGTTTAGAAAGAGAAGTTAGTGGTATAACTTTTATACTAACTTATTTGAAAGTGAGGAGATAGTATGGCAGAGATTAAACACGGACACAATAAATTCTATGTAGGAGAGTCAGAAGAAATCCAGATGCAGAAATGACATATGTACCGACAGGCAAAGATAAAATTATTATCGATCATACAGGTGTAGATGAAAGTTTACGTGGACAAGGTATTGCGAAGCAGTTAGTTGAAGCGGGTGTGAATTACGCACGAGAAAATGATATTAAAATTTTAGCTACTTGCCCATTTGCTAAGCAAGTATTAGAAGAGACACCGGAGTATCATGACGTCTTACTAAAAGGTTAGTCTTAGGTATGTCTTGAAACCTTATAATGACAAGGGTTAGTGTGTTTGAGGTAAGTGTAAAGAAGCGCTGAGTTATGACGTCCCAGCGCTTCTTTTTAATGCGATTTCATCTTAATTTTAATCGTAAATATTACATATAATCTTTAGATTTTTAACTTAGATTTCTTCTAACTGGTCTTCAATTTGTTCACGTTTGTGTTCTAAGAAATCAGGTAATGCGAGTTTACTTCCTAAGTCTTTGACGTCTGTATCGACCGTAAAACCAGGTGCTTCTGTCGCAAACTCATATAAAATTTTGTTGTTGCGATAGTAGATAGATTTAAAGAAATAACGATCAATAATACCTGAAGTACTGCCAGGTAATTGTTCTAATTTATCTAACAGTGTTTCTAAAGCTTCATCAGTTGGGACGCTCACTGCGATGTGATGTATATAACCACGTCCAGGTTTTACACTTTGCCCTTGTTCTTCCACTAAAGCAAAGTCTGTGTAACGTCCATTAGGATTTAATGTGTAAACATTATCGTCACCTAAGTGCGCTTGGTAACCTAATATATTGGTTAGGAAGTCGATGGTAGGTTGTAAATTACGGAGATGTAATTCGACAGGACCCATACCTAAAATTTGAACTTCTTGTGGTATATCTGTATAAGGATTCGCATGCCAAGCGTTAGGAACTGCGTTGTCACCATTAACCATAAGTACTAATTTCAAGCCGTCAGGATCTTCAAAAGCTAATGCTTGTTGTCTGAGGTATGTGATGGCTTCTGTTTCAACGTGATACTGGTTCAAACGTTCACTGAAATAATCTAGTGCTGCTTCATCAGGTACAAGTAAAACTAAACGTTCAATACTATTTGTGCCTGAATGGTGTTTACCTAACATTTTCATTTCGAAGAAAGTTAATAGAGTACCTGGCGCACCTGTTTCATCCCCATAGAATAAGTGGTACATCGATGGATTATCTTGGTTGACTGATTTTTCAATTAAGCGTAAGCCTAAGACTTCTGTATAAAAATGTTTATTTTCACGCGCGTCTTTTGTGTACATTGAGATATGATGATGTCCTGTAATCAGTGTCATACTATCCCTCCTGTTTATCTAGTATACTTTTTATACCTATATCATAACCGTTTCCTTAACATAAAGAAAGTTTTATGTTTGTTTGTATAAATTTACCCCAACTTTTGACAAAACACGCAAACCTTAAGTTTTTGCTTTGAGGATAATCGTGTTATCGGGCATAATAGAAGCAAATACCTAAGAGAAATAGATGGGGTGAAACGATGAACTTGGTGAAAATATCGCTGTTAATTGCATTAATGTGCTTGTTAGCGTTGATTGAAATGATAGTCGCATCAACTATAGGACTAAACTATATCGTGGCTGTACTCATCACGATAGTTATGGTTGTATGTATCGTATTAATCATACTCGAGATATTTAAAGGTAGAAGGAAACAATAGATAGCTAAAGAGAAACCTGATCCGGCCAGTTTGCGTATGCATCCGTCTAGATCAGGTTATTTTTTATGGGAAAATAGCGAAAACACTCGTACATGTAACAGTGTTATGTTACATTATGATTAGGAGGATAATTATGAAAGAACAATTAATCAGCAAAAAAGACTTATTAGCAGAATGTGGCATTACTTACGGCCAATTGTATCGTTGGAAACGTAAACACTTGATTCCAGATGAATGGTTCATCCGTAAATCTACTTTTACAGGCCAAGAAACGTTTTTACCTAAAGCGAAAGTCATTAAACGAATCGAAGATATTCAACGTTATAAACATGACTATGTCTTAGATGATATGGTCAAAATGTTCGCAGATGACGGTTATGAACCAGAAATTGAATACAAAGATAATGACACCTTGATTCAATCATGGGCAGGCTTCTTTTATCGTGAAGTCGGTAAAGCTTTATTAGAACAATATCCGCAAGATCAAGCGGTTTATGTGGGTACCATTTTAGATGAAGTGGTAACACGCAGTATTGTATCTATGGAAGAAGCGCAAGATTTACAAGCGTTCTTACTAGAATATAGTGAAAATGATAAAGAAGCAGAATTATATATTTGCCGTAAATTCGGAATCACGTTTTATTTGCTGGTTGAACAAAATACGCCGATTAAAATCGATGACAGCGTAAGAGTCTTAGAAACAATTAACCTCCAAAACCTATTTAAGAAAGAAGTGTAAACATCATGAGTCAGTCAATCAAAGGCATGGGAAAGAAGCAATTAGAAGACAGTGAATATGACGCGATTACGTTATTAGGAGAAGTGGCATTTCCATTTCAAACCAGTGTCAACAACATTAAAATGACGGGTGAAATTACCGCATCAGACCAAATCGATATAAACAAAATCAAACTGATTGGTAATTTCACTGGTCGTAATAATGTACATGTAACAACAGCTTCCATTATCGGGGAAGTCGAAGTTGAGAAAGATTTAACATTTGAGTTACTTAAAGTTACAGGAACTGTTGATGTCAAAAGTCATCTAAACGGTAAAAGATTGAAACTTCTCGGCGTACTTGAAACAGAAGGTAATTGTGAAGTCGATGAACTTGAAATCGATGGTCAAGTCAAAGTAGATGGAATGTTGAATGCGGATACTGTTGATGTTCATGTTCGACAAGATAGTTATGTTCGTGAAATCGGCGGTAATGTGATACACATACGTAAGCATGATAAGGAAAAGAAGAAGTTTAAGTTTATAACAGTCATGACTTCGCAATCAGATTCTGCATACTTAACCGCTGAGGTGATTGAAGGAGATCGTATAGAAGTTAATCGAGTTAAAGCGAAAGTGATTCGTGGGGATCATATTATTTTACATGAAGATGTAGAAGTTGAAACGGTCGAATATACAAAGACCTTAGAATGCGCCCAAGCTGCACAAATTGGTAAAATCACGAAACTATAAATAGTATTTTTAGACGTATTCTCTCTTGAAATATCAGAATAATTAGATTGTTGTTACTATTGTTTTAATTTTATGCTAGAATTAATCTTTATTCTTAAACTAATCGTTGAAAAACGGTTAGTTTTTTATATACAAGGGGGAATATTATGGGATTTTCTACTGAGCCGATTTTAATTTGGTTTGTCATCGGCTATGGGGTATTAATGGTCGCATTAGGTTTTGTGTATTCAAAGAAGGTAGAGAGTAATGAGGACTTTATTCTCGCAGGTAAATCACTTGGACCCGTCGTGTTAATGGGTACATTGCTTGCGACATGGGTCGGTAGCGGTTCTGTTACAGGCGGACAAAACTCACTAGCTTACAGCTTTGGTTTATGGCCAGCAGTGGGTTTTGCGATTCCAAGTATTATTGGAATAGGGACGATTTTTATTATCAGTTCGAAGGTTAGAAACTATGGAAAATATACTGTAGCTGAAATATTAGAGATGAAATATGGGAAAGTCGCTAGTTACTTTGCGGCGGTGATTATCATTTTAGCGTTTGTAGGGATTGTGTCGTACCAATATCAAGGACTTGGCTATGTCTTACACGTTTCAACAGGAATTTCAGTAGAACTCGGTACTATTATTGCAGCAGTCATTATTATTCTGCTTGCGACTATGGGCGGCTTGATGTCAGTTGCGCCGACAGATGCGTTAAGTGCGTTCTTAATTACGATTGCGCTGATTGTCGCAGTGCCTGTCGCGATTGCGGTTGGTGGCGGTTGGGATACTATTTTATCGAATGTACCGAAGACACATCTGAAACCAATGGGTACGTTAACTTTTGTTCAAATTTTAGGCTTCTATATTCCAATGTTGTTCTTACTATTAGGTGATCAGAATATTTATCAACGACTTGCATCATCTCGTGATAATAAAGTCACGCGTATCGGTACGATTGGTTGGATAGTTGGTTTATTAATCGTGACACCACTCATTTCGTTACTCGCATTTATTTCTCGTTCGATTTTCCCGAAAATTGAACCGGGAATGGCTTTGATTGCGTTAACGAGTCAATTGCCGATTGTGATTGGCGGTGTGCTCATTGCAGCGCTCACTGCGTTTATCACAACTACTGGGAATTCCTATTTATTATCTGCCGCGACAAGTGTCATTTATGACTTGTTCGGGGATAACTTTAAGTATAAGCATGAAAATAAGATGCTATTGATGACAAGAATTCTTGTACCGATTTTAGGTGTGATTGCATTCTTATTAACAATGTACTTCCCATCGGTGCTATCTGTTCAAATGTACGCTTATACAGTATATGGTGCAGGGATTACACCAGCATTATTGGCAGTGTTTATTTATCCGAAAGTCACAAAAGCTGGCGGTCTTGCTTCAATGGCTGTCGGCTTAGTAACAACGCTGATTTGGGAGATTGGTTTTGTTCAAAGTACCGGTATTAACTCTGCGTTAATTTCTGTGCCGCTTGCGATTATTGTATTAGTAGTCGTGACATTATTTACTTCTAAAGGAGGCAAACAACGTGAACTTGAAACAACGTCTTGATGCGTTTAGAGAAACGATGAAACAACAAGACATCGATTTAAGCATTGTGATGAATTTTGAGAATCAAATGTATTTTACAGGCTTTAAAGCAGTTATTTATTCACGTCCTATTATTTTATTTATTTCCCAGGAAAACATTGAAGTGATTGCGCCGAAACTAGAAGAAGCACACTTCAGAAATAAAACAGGTATTCAAGATATCTATACGTATACTGAAATTCCAGTCACAGATGATGTGCCGACACGTTATCAAACAGTCTTTAATGATTTATTGGAAAAACATCAAGATGCTAAAACGGTTGGTATTGAAACAGGTTTCTTACCGACACAATTTTATTTAGATATCGTCAATCATGATTTTGAAGTGAAAGATATTGGTCAAGCATTAGTAGAACAACGTACTTACAAATATGAAGATGAACAACAAGCTATCAGGGAAAGTGGAGAGATTGTCAGTCAAGCTGTGGCACAAACGATTGAACATGCGAAAGCAGGATTGACTGAAATGGACATCGATAATTTTGGAAACAGTTATTTATTCGACACGATTTCTCAAAATTATCCAGATGCAGAATTCGGATTCTTTGTAATGTCGCCTTCAGGCATCAAACGTTCTACAATGCCGCATACATTTTCTAATACGAAACAAATCCAACAAGGTGATGTGATTGTACATAGCCGTCAATTAGAGTTGAATGGATATCGTGCAGAATGTGAACGTACTTTCTTTGTTGGTGAGCCGACCGAGGAACAACGTCATGCATTTGAAGCAATGGTTGAAGCGCATAAAGCTGCGTTGGACTTTATTGAAGTGGGTGTAACCGCAAATGCGGTCGATCAAGTGGCAAGAACGATTCTTGAAGCGGAAGGTTATGGCGACTATATTAGTCATAGAACAGGTCATGGTATAGGCATTGGTCAACATGAAGAACCTTCATTGCGTTTTGATAATGAGTTAGAGTTAAAAGAGGGCATGGTCTTTTGTGTAGAACCAGGTATTTATATCCCTGGCGTCGGCGGCTTTAGACATTCTGATACAGTCATCTTGAAAAAAGAAGGAACAGAAGTTGTCACAAATTACCCGCATGACTTAGAAGATTTGATTAAATAATAGATAAGCAATGTATAATTAAAAACCTGTGCGATCGTTGTGATGGCACAGGTTTTTTTAATTCTAATTATTATTTGCTTCGTTCTCTTAATAATAGACCAAGTAATGAAAATGAAAAGACCGCAAAGACAATGTTCATAATCGATAATACTTCAATAATGACGATATCTTTACCTAAACGTTCAAACGCTCTGTTTTGAAGTTCTTGGTCTGTTGTGAAGCTGTCTTCACTAATACGTGGGTCTTCAGTTAAATCTTCTTTCATTCTTTGTTTTACAAAAGGCATTGTAACATCCTCCTTTGTTAGTTGTTACATTCCCTTTTGATAACTAGACAAAACTTTACTTATTGAATTGCTTCTTTGTTTAATGCACGGTAACTGATCCAACTGCTGACTAAACCGATAATTAACACAGCTGTCGCAAATAACAAGGCAGCATTATAGTTGCCTGAATCTCCAATAAGATAGCCAGAGACAAATGGCGCAATCATTTGGCCGATACTGTAAATCACAGTTAATGTGGCGATGAAGTTAGACTTACCGCCGGTCTGAAGCATCAACATTTGACCCTTAGACATGAAGAGTGTCGTCAAACCTAAGAACGTACTACCGAAGATCAGTGAGCTGATAATCAAGCTGACAATATGATGTGAGAAGACAGGTAAAGCGACACTGATAATTTGTAGACCGAAAGCCATATAAGTCGCCTTACTATAATCCATTTTCTCCGCAATCATTGACCATACTACTGTAGAAGGGATAGCCCCTAAGCCGACAAACATCCAACTGAGTGCTGCATATTCAGAGAAAGCAGGAATAGATTTAATGATTGCGACTAAGAAAGTGCCGGTAATAATATAGCCAGCCCCTTCACAGAAATAAGCGATAGAAAACCAACGCATAAATGTTTTGTTGAGACGGAAGGGTGTCTTAGAAGTCGTTTCATGATGCGTTTCAACATTAATATCTGGATTTTCTCTCATGAAGAAGATGACCAATAAACTTAGTGCTAATGAAAAGAGCCCAAGAATAATCCAAGTCATTTTCCATGAGTTGACATCTGTATAGAAGAACACGAAAATACTGCTTGAAAAGAGTCCGATACCGACAGCACTATAGAGTAAACCTGAAATACCTTCTTTATGTGCTTGTCTTAATGCTTCTAATACGACATTAGAGGCTAAGACGAAGACTGTTCCGCTAGTGAGTCCTGCGATCAAGCGCAATATGGACCATAAGACGAAATTTGAGGTAAACCCCATAAAAATTGTAGAAAGTACGTTTAATACTAAATAAATTTTCACATCGACGACTTTACTTTTAATAATCCAAAACATCGGAATAATCGCACCGATTAAATAACCGAGATAGTTAATCGTCGCAAGTAAGCCAGCCCCTTTACCATCCATATGTTCTGCCTGTTGCATAAACGGCAAGATGGGCGTGTAGGCAAATCGACCAATGGCCATTACAATAAATAACGATGCCATTCCTAGTAATAACTGGCGATGTGCGTGTTGTGACATGGCATTCACCTCTGAATTTTGATAGATGACCTCATTATACGCCCCAATATACTTTAATAATAATGATGATTCTTGATATTTAACATAAGTAAAAGTTATCGCAATTATAAAAAATAGACCGCTTTCTATTGAAAGCAGTCTATCTATAGTTAAAGTAGGGTTGTTAATCCAGTTTATTATTTCTTATCTTCTTTTTTGTCGTCTTTGTTATCTTTTTTATCTCCGCCTAATTGGTCTTTAGCGAATTCTTTACCTTTTTCAATATACTCATCTTTATGTTCGTTTAAGTGATCTTGACCTTTTTTCTTAATATCATCAAAGTTCATAATCAAATTCCTCCTTAAAAATTAAGTACAGTTATGTGTTACCCGACGTATAGTACACGAAACATATTTAGCTCAATTCTTTCTTGAATGCGTCTCAGAAACTAAGTTTATTTACTAATTTGATGTGCATTACATTTAAAATTCTTCTTTAAAGGGAATTACAGTATTAAGCAATAAAGGAGGAGACAGGTTATGGATTATACAACACTTGGTAATTCAGGATTAGTCGTTTCAAAATATGCGTTAGGTTCAATTCCATTCTCTGGGACGAACGGATTTGAAAACGCAGGTGGTATGACAGACAAGGAAGCGGCATACTTTATAGATTATGCTTTAGAACAAGGTATCAACCAATTTGATACAGCAAACCTATATGCGAAAGGTGACGCAGAAATTGCGTTAGGAAAAGCAATCAGACATCATAGAGATGAAATGGTCATCAGTACGAAGACAGGATTCCCTTATAACGATATCGCAAATAATGTTGGTGCATCACGCTTGAATATAGAACGTTCAATCGATCATTCTTTAAAACGTTTAGGTACAGATTATGTTGATTTATATTACGTTCATACATGGGATGGACAAGTGCCAGTCGAAGAAACAATTCAAACGATGAATGATTTAATACGTAAAGGTAAAATTCGCTATTGGGGTGTGTCTAACTACAGTGGTTGGAATTTAGCTAAGACTTATACACTGGCAGTAGAAAATAATATGGCGCCGCCGATTGCGCAACAAATCTATTACACACCTGAGTCAAGAGAAGCGGAATATGAATTATTACCGGCAGGTACAGAATTAGGTGTCGGCAACAGTATCTGGTCGCCTTTAGGTGAAGGATTACTTACAGGTAAGATTACACGAGATAAAAAAGGCGAACCTAATACACGTCAAGGTGACGGTTGGGCTGAACCTTATGTGAAAGACCATGAGCTATTCTATCGTTTAATTGAACTTGTACAAGAAATTGCGCACGCACACAATGCGACCGTGCCACAAGTGATTTTAGCTTGGTTGAGAGAACGTCCGAATGTAGATTCAATTGTGCTGGCAGCACGTAATCAAGCACAACTAAAAGAGAATATCGCATCTTACAATCTGAAACTAACAAAAGAAGAACATCAAATGATTACAGATTTAACACAGCCACAACCGATTTATCCACTATGGCACCGTGCGATGAACTCAGCTGCACGTGGTTCTGAAGCTGAAAAAGTATATTTAGAAGAATATAACCGTTTAATGAATCATAGCGATACATTACTTTAATACAATAAACGCTGCTATTTAAAAAAGAATTTTAAGAAACAAACATTTATATTTATTGAAAATGTAAAAGATGTTGAAGATTTTAAGTAGACTATGGACGTATAACTGATGTATTAGTATACTAATGATAATTGTAAGCTTATAAAATTTTTAACAATACTAAAGAGATAGGGGAGGGTTTTATATGATCAAACGAACAGGTGAACATGTCTTAACATGGATTGGTGTCGGAATCGGTGCTTTAATCGTGTTATTTGTGGCGTTAATGGTTCCATTAATGCAAAGTGATGACTTCGTGGCAGGTATGCAGCAAAGTGATGCCAGCTTAACATATGAAGAAATCGCACAAGTAACTTCAGGAATGCAAGTACTCGGTACTTTCGTATTAGTGGGTAACGTCATTTCGGTAATTTTAGCCATTGTTGGTGGTATCTTCATCAGTAAGAAAGCGAAAGCAGCTGCAATTTTACTATTGATTGCTGGTATCGTGGCATTACTATGTAACTGGATTTCAGCTATTCTTTGGATTATCGCATCTATCATGTTGTTCAGCAGAAAACCAAAAGCAACTTCATTAACTGAAGATGGTTACTATAACTATGATAAAGCGAATGAATTCGCACAAGAACGTACGCATGAACGTACAAGAGAAGAAGATCCTTATAAATATTAATTGAACCAATACTTAAGCCGTCTCAGAACAGAGACGGCTTATTTTTATGGAAATAAATAAAAGTTATTGATTCTAATACCATAAATTTTTCTCAAAACGTAAAATGAAAACGACTAAGAAGATGAAGATAGTATGGCCGATCATCCAAACAATATAATCAATCCAATGAAATTGATAGATTGGATTGATAGACCAATTAATAAGTGAAGGATAGATAACGCCGAATAACACAATGATTATCAGAATACCTGCTGGATAGACGTAAGAGTCCCGGATGGCTTGAAAAACAACATAAATCATTGTGGTAAAGATGATATGTATCACAAATTTCAACCCGAAGTTTACATCAAAAAAGCCTGGCACAAAATCCACGTTTAATAATAAACTTGCGAGATGATGGGTATAAAATAAATCAGTTAGGCTGAATAAGCCGAATAAAAAGACAGATAAAATTAAAATGGACATTGCGTGGTACAGTACTTTCATAAATGACGCCATCCTTTATTGAGAGGTAAGTTTTATTGAGCGTATCATACTTTAAGCATATTTAGAAAAATTATAGTGAAAATAGTGTAGGAAATATAATCATTTATGATGTGGCATGTTACATAAAAAGTGTGGCATTCATATTAAACATGTGACCTTACTGGAAGTAAGAAATCAATCTATAGACTTCCAGCTTCATGACACACATTAATTTTTGAATATGATATAGTAACGTTAATTATTTAAACCTACCGATAATTAGAAAAAGAAATGAAGTAATCTGTAAAGCGCAAGTCCTAAAACAACTAATAGAACGATGAGTCTGGGTTTGGTAAAGAGGACACTTCTTTTTGGTTTTTCTTCTTTATCAGGATCATAATTTCTTAATTCTTCTTCAATTTCTTGGTTAATCTCATCTAGACTTTTATCTTTCTCTGTTGTCATTGCTGAAAGCCTCCTGTAAATTGTTAAGATTATCTATACAATAAACCATAAGGTTGAGGCAATGCAAAACTATTACTTTTTGGAGGTCATCATGTATACATTAGAAACGATTGCACAAATCTTAGATACAGAACTACTTGATGCACAAGGAAAGGAACAAAATCCTATTGATGATTTTGAATACCAAATGTTGCATGTGAAGTCAGAATCAACCGCATTTATTTCTATCAGTGAAACATCATGGAAGCAATATTTAAAGAAATCAAAAGTGATGAAAGACGGTAATGCGCAAATCCCAAAAGATGTTTCAAAGATTGGTTTGATTATTACTGAAACCTATGTAGAAGATTTAGCGCATCAAATTCCACAGATCGTAGTGAAAAATGCGATTAAAGCTATGAAAATATTAGCCTTACATATTCGAAAACATTATCATAATCCAGTCATTGCGCTGACAGGTTCCATGGGTAAAAGCTCAACACGCTTAATGTTAAGTGCGGCGTTACAACCCTATAAAGTCCAACAAAATAGAGGAAACAGTAATACGCGCAGTGCTATATACTTACACATGTGCAAATTAGTATCTAATCCAGATATTGCAGTTTTCGAAACGTCTCTGAATGCTTTGAATAATCGTGGAAATATGGCTGAAGTATTAAAGCCGAAAATTGCGATAGTTACAGGAATAGGTTCTGCACACTTATCCACTATTGGTTCCACAAAAGAAATTGTAGCTTTCAAATCGAGAATTTTTGCAGGATTAAATCAAGAGGGCATTGCGATTTATAATGGTGACACACTGCATCAAAATGAATTAAAACAAGCAGCATCAACATATACCAAGCATGTATATCGCTATAGTACTGAAGATAATACTGCAGATATTTATACAACGAATATAAAGCCTGTAAAAAAAGCAGTAGAAGTGACAACAAACGATGGTTATCAGTTTGAAGTGCCTTCTGTCAGTAAGGGCATGGTTGAGAATGCTTTGGCAGTATTACTGACGCTGAAACATTTAAATGTCGATGTAAAACAACAGTTGAAACAATTAGCGCAAACACAACTCTTTAAGAAGGTGTTAGAATTCAGACCAGTGAAAAGTCAACATGAAGAAGCTGCAGTACTAGACGATACGCACAACGCTTCTTTACCTGCAATGTTGAATGCAATCGATGCGTTTAATTCACAAGCGTCATTCTTTAAAGGACATAAAATTATTGCGTTAGGTCAAATCAGTGATTTAGGTGATCAGACTGACCGTGTGCATGCGGAATTAGTGCCTGCGTTAGAACAGTCTGAAGCGGATTATATTGTATGTATGGATCAACCGTTACGCAAAGTAGTGAATAAAGTTAAAGGTAAGCATATTACGTGGTATCACAATAAAGATTTAATGTTGCAGGATTTATGTTATTTGATTAATCAGGATGCTTTAGTGTTGATGAAATCTTCTGTAACTCAAACAGAGTTCCCTAAAGTTGCGAGTCAGCTTCAAAATGCTTTGCTGCATTATGAGAGAAGCGGAGAAGAAGAGAAGCATTTTGAAGCGGCTGCAAACCAAGGACGTGCATATCTTATTTATAATTTAGAAACGAATCAAATTGAAACACAGGCTAATCGTTATGGTTCAGCCACAATAGAAGGTTTGACACCGATGATTTATTACTTAGATGCAAAACAAAGAGAAACTAAAAATTATACAGTTACTCTAAAAAAGTGGCCGACCAACAACAAAACTTATTACGAAGGTATGCAACTTTCATGGCATGAATTAATCGAGGCCATGACTGACACACCGCACCCATCATTAGTTTATCAATTAGCACATGAACTATATCCAACGCATAAAGCTAGAAAAAAACATGTACAAGAATTGATTAAACAATTAAAACTATCTGACTCTGTCGCAATTAACTTAACAGGACGTTTCAGAATGAAAGAGCGACAAACGTTCAGTGTGGATGATTTGCTCGCGTTGCTAAAACATGGACAGCACCAATTATTTGAGAATGATAAAGGTGGAATAGTCATCGGTGAATATGGTTGTCATGGCATTTTAAAAGAAGGTAAGCAAGTTATCATTTTCACAGGGTTTGAAAGTGAAGGTGAAGCTAAATCATATTTAACAACAAAAGTCTAAGGTCAGCCTTAGACTTTTTATTTTAATCGCAAACTGAATTTTGAATTAAAACGTGATTTATGATAAAACTATATTAGTTTTAAAATAATCGGTAGGTAATTTATAAATAAAGATGAGTTCTATATAAATATAAATCTAACCAATTGTATGGGATTAATCAAACTTGGACATAATGTGTCTGAAAAATAAAAACATTGTCAAATTAATGCAAAATTTTTTATTTATTGCTCACTTGTGTAACATAATAGGGTAAGGCCTTACAAAAATAAGTAGGAGGGATTTCTTGAATAATCAAGACTTTTTCAACAAACGTAATCGTTATTCAATTCGTAAAATCACAGTAGGGGCTGCCTCAGTTATTGTAGGGGCAACATTATTTGCGAATGCGAATGACGCACAAGCCGCAGAAAATACTACAAGCGGTGAGACAACGAACGTCACTACAACTACAGAGTCAACACCACAAGAACAAACTCCAACAACTGACACAAAAACACAAAGCACAGCGACAAATGAAACAACAGCAACACAAGAACAAACACCAGCTCAAGATACATCAGCAACAAACACGACTGATGCGAAAGCAGATCAAACTGTAGCAGGGGAACAAGCATCTGCTAATTCTACCCAACAGTCGACAGATACAACAGCACCAAAAGCTGATGCACCATCAACAACAGAAACTAAAGCACCAACGACTGAAACAACTACAGATACAACTGCGACTGAACAAAATACGACAGCTCAAGAACAAGCGCCAAAATCAGATGCGCAAACAACAACTGAAACAAATACATCAAACACAACTGCAACAGAGCCAAAAACAACTGAAACAAATACTAACCAAACAGTTGATAAACAAGCTCCAACAACAGATACATCCGCACAACAGGAGTCACAACCAACACAAGAAAATGTATTGAATGCTTCAACACCTGTTGCGCCAGTTGAAGCTCCAACAACAGGTACAACTGAAACAACAACTGGTGATACGTCTGCACAAAATGCAACAGCACCAGCTAATGATACAACAACACAACAAGCGCAATCTGTTGAACCACAACAAGATGCACAAACAACTGCACAAGCACCAGTATCAGATGCTGAACAACCAGCATATGATCCAAATGCGGCGCAATTATCTGATGCAAATGCTACTACAGCAGCAACAGTAGGTGACACTTCAAATACAGCTGATCCAGCAGATTTGAATAAGTCAGTACAAGATTACTCAAATCAAAAAGATAGTTCTGAAGTACTTGCAACACCAACAAATACAACTGCAACACGTTCAGCTGAACAACCATCACAAGAAGGTGCTGTACAAACATTTGCACTAGCACAAGCAGCACCGACTGGCAACAATGTTGATGGAGAAGTAACGGCTTCAAATATCCAAATCGGTCCAAACTCAATTCAAGCGAACGATAGTGAATCAACATATATGTCAGCTGATTTAGCAGTTGCTGACAGTGTTCAAGCTGGAGATTACTTCAATGTTCAATTCCCAGAGTACTTGAACTACTACGGAAACAGTACACCAAGCAGTTCTAAAATTCCTGACTTGATGAATGGTACTGAAGTAGTCGCAACAGGCGCATTCAATCCTGATTCAAACTCATTAACATACACATTCTCTGATTATGTAAATAATCATGATAATGTAACAGGCCATTTTGAAATCCCATTATATGCGGATAGACAAGCTGCGCCAACAGACGGCACATACCCAGTAGAAACAAATGTAGCTGGTGAAACATACAGTACTGATATTGATATCAATTACAGAACTTCAGATTCACCATATCCATCAAACGTAGATGGCTTTATCACTACAACTGATAGAAACACTGGCGAATATAGACAAATTGTATATGTGAACCCACAAGGTAAAGAGTCGTATAATGCGACAGTGAACTTATATAATTATTGGCCAGGTACAGCTGACGGCACACCAGCTCAAAGTTCAGCACAATTAAATCCAGATGTCACAAACTTCAAGATTTACGAAGTGAGAAATGGTGAACAGCTAAACCCAAGTTTCTACGTAGATGAAAACAATCCAAACTTGGTAGACGTTACAAATAATCCAGATGCGATTTATAACTTCAACCCACAATATTCAGTAGATGAAAATGGTGGAGAAGTTCTATCACTAGATTTCCAAGACTTAACTTCAAACGGAAGTCGTTACATTATTGTTTTAGATAGCGTGGCTCAAGATGGTTCTCGTGAAGAAATCAAAACAAGATCAGAAATGATTTCAGATGCGACAAATGACGGTCAAGGTCACACTTACTTCACATGGGATAACTACAATACTTACAATAGCGGTTCTGGTGAAGCAGACGGTGACGATACAGACGCCGATGCGGATGCAGACGCGGATGCTGACGCAGACGCAGACGCCGATGCCGATGCAGATGCCGATGCTGACGCTGATGCAGATTCAGACGCAGACGCAGACGCGGATGCCGATGCTGATGCAGATTCAGACGCAGACGCGGATGCAGATGCTGACGCTGACGCAGATGCCGATGCTGATGCAGATTCAGACGCAGATGCTGATGCTGATGCCGATGCTGATGCTGACGCGGATGCTGATGCTGATGCTGATGCCGATGCAGACGCAGACGCGGATGCCGATGCTGACGCAGATGCTGATGCTGACGCAGATGCCGACGCAGATGCAGATGCCGATGCTGACGCAGATGCAGATTCAGACGCAGACGCCGATGCAGATTCAGACGCAGACGCCGATGCTGATGCCGATGCAGATGCTGACGCTGATGCAGATGCTGATGCAGACGCAGACGCTGACGCGGATGCTGATGCAGATGCCGACGCAGACGCGGATGCCGATGCTGATGCAGATTCAGACGCAGACGCCGATGCTGATGCTGACGCAGATGCAGATGCCGACGCTGACGCAGATGCAGATGCCGACGCAGACGCAGATGCAGATGCCGACGCTGACGCCGATGCAGATTCAGACGCAGACGCCGATGCAGATGCTGACGCAGACGCAGATGCCGACGCAGATGCCGATGCCGATGCTGACGCTGATGCTGATGCTGATGCAGACGCAGACGCAGATGCAGATGCTGATGCCGATGCAGACGCAGATGCCGACGCAGATGCAGATGCCGATGCAGACGCCGACGCAGATGCAGATGCAGACGCAGATGCCGATGCTGACGCCGACGCGGATGCTGATGCTGATGCTGATGCAGATGCTGATGCCGATGCTGATGCCGATGCTGACTCAGATTACCCAGTTGAACCAAATGAACCAGGTAATCCAGATGAACCAGGACACCCTGGCACTCCAGAACAAGGTACTCCACAAGGTTCAAATGGTGAGCAACCAGCACAAGCTGAAGGTCATGGCGATAAAGAATTACCTGATACAGGTGAAGAGAATAATAATAAAGAAGCTACATTATTCGGTGGCTTATTCGCAGCACTAGGTTCTGCATTATTATTCGGACGTCGTAAGAAAGATAAAGAACAATAATTCTATTTAAATAGTGGGCTGGACTTTGTTCCGGCCCATTTATACATACTGAATGAGAAGGGGTTTGGACATGACAATTAACAACGAGATTGAACAAGTTTTACAAAAAGCAGATCAACAGCTATTAGGTAAAGATTATGTGTTTGTTAGTTTAGGTAATCCCAATATGAAAGCTTCTGTAAAATTGATTAAGCAGTCACGTAATCTTAAAAGAGATATTACGAAACAATATGAACAGTTTAAAAAGAAAGCTGGTAAGTATCCTAAGTGGGTTAAAATTGATTTTGTTTATCGTACGAAAGACGTTGTTTTTGAAGATGTTAAACGAGATTTAGAAGAAACACGTCGAAACTATATTGATTACGGTATTGTATATGATAAAAACTGGAATTTAGCTTTCATGGCTGAAGAAATTAATGTTAATGCGTTTGTCAGACCAACTAAAGATAAAAAGGCTTTCTTCTTATCTGAAGATAATATCAATAACTATTTGAAGAAATATACAAAACATAAACAGTTCTATCGACATCAAGATTATATGGGTAAGCCGATTAAAAAGTTTTATACAAAGGGCTACTTTATTGAAAATCATGAGGTTTATGAACTAGCCGCAGAAGGTCGTGAAAAAGGTTTACGTCATGTGGAAGATTTATCTCAAGAGATTGATAAAATGTTGGAAACTTCGACAGAGTATCTTGCGAATGAATTACAACCAAGTGGACAATTCATTTATGGTTATTTCCCGCATTTCGATAAGAAAATCAGTTTCTATAATAATTTAAGACATGCTTCTTCAACTTATGCGCTAATGGAAGGGTTACATTACTTAAACAAAGACATCAGTATTGCTGAAAAAGCGATTGATTACTTAATCAACAACTATTTATATAAACAAGGTGAAGTCGCACATATTTTTGATGACACTAAAAATATTAATGAAATTAAACTAGGTCAAAATGCAGCTTTTGTCTTTGCGGTTTGCGAGTATCTGAAAATCAAACCAGGTAACCAGAAGTATTTAGAAGCTGCACAACAAGTGGCTGAAGGTATAGTTTCGATGATTGATAGTGAAACAGCTGAAACCGTACATGTCTTACAATATCCAAGTATAGAAGTTAAAGAAAAGTTCCGTGTCATTTATTATGATGGGGAAGCTGCGTTAGGTTTATTACGTCTCTATCAAGTTGACCAAAATGAAAAATGGTTAGAAACGGTACGTCATATGTTTGAACGATTCATTTCACAAAGTTATTGGAAGAATCATGATCATTGGTTAGGTTATTGTACGAATGAATTAATTCAAATTGCGCCTGAAGCGAAGTATATAGAATTTGGGATTAGAAACGTTTCTAGTTATTTAGACTATATTAAGAACCGTATAACAACTTTCCCAACATTCATGGAAATGTTGATGGCAACGTATCATATTGTGCGTAAAGCCAGAGAAAAAGGATTTGGAGAACTTGTAGACCGATTGATTAACGTAGATGATTTAATGACAACGATTCATAAACGTGCAGATTATCAACGCACAGGTTACTTCTATCCAGAACTTGCGATGTACTTTAAAAATCCACAACGTATTCTCGGTTCGTTCTTTATCAAACACCATGGTTATCGTGTACGTATTGATGATATCGAACACTATATTTCAGGTTATGTCCAATACCAAAAAGTCTTTAAATAATAACATATCAAATAGACCATGAACGCATTTGTGACGTTCATGGTCTAATTTCATTATGAAAATAATTCATCCACTGTAACTTTAAACTGTTTAGCGATTTTAAAAGCTAAGCTTAAAGAAGGATCATACTTATTATTTTCAATCGCATTAATCGTTTGTCTCGAAACATTGACGCTTTTACTCAATGCTTCTTGAGACATCCCATTTTGTTTGCGATACAATTTTATTTTGTTTTTCATAACTCTCACCCTTTATAGGTGTATTTTCGTTTAACAGCAAAATAATTTATCAAAAGGAACAAGAACAAAGCAATTAATATAATTATCTCAGGATACCTCAACATGAATTCAAACATAGGTTGATTCGAGATAAAAAATCTGAAGAAAAGAGCAACTAATAAAAAGTATACCATGTTGATTAAAGTTCTTGAGAAAATTTCATGATACATACGTACTTGCCGTTCATCAAAACGTTTATCTTTTTGTTTAATACCAGTAACGCTTGAAGGTAAGTACTTTGTGGTGAATATTGACCATAATGTAGTCAGGACTCCAAAGCTTATAAATACGATTACCTTTGTAAGTATCAATGTAAAAACTCCTTTGTGCGATTAAATTATGAGTATTTTCGTTTAACGGATTGATAGTTATAAATCAAAGTGCCGACCGTGATAATTAGGAAAACAGCTTCAGGATATTTCGAGATAAAACTATGTGCGCTGACTAACCCTAGCGTACGATTTAGAAAGGCGAATGTAATAATAAGGATGGTAATGATAAAAGTCTTTACGAGTACTTCTAAAATAATTTTAGTTTGCCGTTCCTCATAATGAGACTCAGTTTGAACATCTACAGCTTCTGAAGGCATATAATTTTTCAAGAAACCTCTCCAGGCAAATGCGAAAGCAACTAAGGTTACAATAGGGATGATAATTTTTAGTAATATCATGATGCTCCTCCTGAAATGTAAAGTTTATTTGACATTTTTAGAATACTGCTGGGTTTAAATAATGTCAAGTATGTTTGACATTATTCATAAAAAAACAGAGCCGAATGGCCCTGTCTTAAATTCCTAAATGTTCTTTAAATGTATGTCCTATATAGTTTTTTCGGTAAAGCCCACGGTTTTGTAGTTCAGGAACAATCAGATTCACAAAGTCATCTAGGCTATCTGGCAAGGTAGGAGGCATTAAGTTGAAACCATCTGCCACACCTTCATTGAACCAGTGTTCCATTTCATCCACAATTTCTTTTGGTGTGCCGATTAATGTTAAATGACCACCGCCTGCATTTAAGTAACCTAATAACTCTCGAACAGTAGGGTCTGTATCTCTGATAATCTCAAGGACTGTTTCATAACGTCCGACAGGTCCGGTAAATTCAGAGACAGGAGGTAACTCAGGAACTTTGTCATCTAAATCCCAACTATGACAATCTTGTTGAACAAAGAAGCTGAGTTGATTTAACGCTGTTTCAATCGGTAGTTGATTATCAAGTGCTGCTTTTTTCTCTAAAGCTGCGTCATGCGTTTCTGCGACGTAAGTCACTAGACCAGGAAAGACTTTAAGGTTGCGGTTAGTCTGACCGGTACGTTTGATTTCATCATCTAAGCGCTGTCTGAACTGTTTTGCTTGTTTGATATTCCAAGAGACAGAGTAAACCGCATCTGCATATTTAACTGCGAGCGCTACACCTTGTTTAGAGGCACCCGCCTGCATTGCGACAGGTTTGCCTTGTGGACTTGCGGGTGTTGATAGAGGTCCACGAACTTGAAAGTGTTCTCCTTGATGATTGAAAGGTTCTATCGCTTTTGAATCGATCAACTGATTGTGTTTGCGGTCATGTTTGAAATCATTGGTTTGCCATGATTCAAAGAGTTGATTCATAACTTCCGCAAATTCATCTGCTTTCTGATATCGTGCTGCATGATCAGGCAAACCTTCCATACTGTGATTTTGTGCTTCAATATCCGTCATAGATGTGACTAAATTCCAACCAGCACGACCACCAGTGATATGGTCTAAACTTAATAGCTGACGTGCAGCAGTATAAGGGTTAGAAAATGTACTGGAAATCGTAGATACCAATCCAACATGTTTTGTAACTTGTGAAATGGCAGTTAAGTTGACGATAGGATCAAACCAGAACGCAGGCATCGTTGTGTCATTGTTTGCAGGGAAGGATTGGTTATCCGCGAAGAACACTGCGTCAAAATAGCCGCGTTCTGCGATTTGAGCTAAATCTTGATAATATTCGATAGTACCGATACGTTCGATACTTGAATTAGGCATCAACCATGCAGCTTGATGATGGCCGCATCCATATAATAAAACGCCAATGTGCAGTTGTTTATCTTTCTGCGTAGGCATGTTATTCACCTCGTGTTTAATAGTTAGTACTTAGTTCATTGTCAATCCGCCATCAACAGTAATGTTTTGGCCTGTAATGCCGTCTGCTTGTTCTGAAACAAGATAAGCGACCATGTTTGCGACATCTTGTGGTGTTGTCACCTTACGCAGTGGTGTACTTTGCGCAATCAAGTCAAAGACTTCTGGTGTAGTCACTGAGCTGGCGTCTGTTGTTTTAAGTAATCCGTCTGATACAACATTCGCATTAATACCGTATTGTCCAAGCTCTGCCGCAATGTTACGCGTGAAACCAATTAATGCAGCTTTCGCTGTTGTGTACTCATGATAAGGTACGACAGGATTTTGGTATAAATTTGTGCCGATAGAAACAACACTGCCACGTTGGTTTTCGATGAATTGCGGTATTACACTTTGTACAACGTTGAATGCAGCTTTTAATGTGCCATCGATTTGATTTTGATAGTCCGACCAGTCCATATCTTTAAATGATTTTTGTGTCGTTGGATCAAATTTGAAACCAATTAATGCGTTGTTCACCACACTATCAATACGACCGAATGTTTCTGTACCTTCTTTGACTAAACGTTCTACAGCTTCACGGTCAGTAACATCTGCTTGAATTGCGACAGCACGGTTATTATCAATTTCTTCAACCAATGCTTCTGCAGCTTCCTTACTTTGGTTATAGTTAATAATAACGTTAAAGCCTTGTTCACCTAATGTACGGCTGATGACAGCACCTAAGCCGCGTCCGCCGCCTGTTACTAAAATTGTTCTTGCCATTTAAATCGCCCCTTTAGTTAAATTAAGACATAAAAAAACACACAACCGATCTAAAGCTGTGCGTATCAGAGCGAGCTGAAAGTATAGACGCAGACATTCTTTGCCATACTTTCATAGTTATGTACTCACACTTTCCTACGCTAGTTTCAGCTAGATCAGGTTCAAAGGGTCTGAAGCCATGCTTCATCTCAGTTATAAAACGCCCCTAGTGCATTTATATTTGTCATTAACCTTAATCTATCGACTTTCTAGAAGTAAGTCAAGGAAGGGCGATGAGAAAGGATTTAGTGAAAAATTAACAGTATACATGTTATGATAAACAAGAATACAAATAACAGGGTCTCCCTACAGAATTGGAGTGAGTTATATGTTCTGGTTAGGTATGTCATTCCCTTTATTAGCCATTATTTTCATTGTCTTCTCTGTGCGTGAAGAAAAGAAACGTAAATTGAAAAAACAAGAAAAAGAAGCTAGATGGGAAGCACAAAAACAACAAGAAGCCAAAGCTAAAGAAGAACAACAAGCGGCTAAAACTCAAGAAACTGAAAATCAACAACCACAAGATGTTAAAGCACTTGAACAACAACAAGAACATCGAGAAGTAACAGCTGAAGAAGAAGCACAACGTGTTGAAGCAAAAGCAGCCGCGAATGCGCCACATGAAGAAGATAAACCTTCTTCATAATTGAATCATGATGAATTGAAAGCTGACCGAAAGTATAACCGGTCAGCTTTTTCATTATGTTTCTATTTACTTCAAATACACAACTAAACTAAAATTTCTCCGACTAATGATTCGGAAATAGGCTATACTATATGAAATAAGAAAATTCAGATAATTAATAGTGGGGAAGAGGAATGTGTATGACAGAAAATACAAAGGAAAATTCAAAAGAATCATCTTCAAAGTTCCAATTAAAAACACCTCATACGTATGCATTGTTAATGATGATTATCGCCATTGCTTGCGTCTTGACGTATATTATTCCAGCAGGGGAATATAAACGCGTAGATAAAGGAGGACAAACTTTAGTAGTCCCAGGTTCATATCATAGTATTGAACAACATGGGGTGTCATTTTTAGATTTATTCCGTGCAGTACCTGAGGGTTTACTGACAGGGGGAGAAATTGTCTTTTATATCTTTTTAGTCGGCGGGGCTTTTGGTATTGTACATAGAACAGGCGCATTTGAAAATGGGATTAACCAAGCGATTAAAACATTAGGTTCTTCGCGTATCTTAATGATTCCATTAACCATGATTGTGTTCTCTATTTTAGGCTTTTCAATTGGTTTGGCAGAAGAAACCATTATCTTTGTGCCGATTGGTGTAATTATTGCGAGAACATTAGGTTATGATGCGATGACAGGAGCTGCGATGGTAATTTTAGGAGCCGCAAGTGGATTTATTGGGGGTATGTTGAATCCATTTACAGTCGGTGTTGCGCAAACTGTTGCGGAACTGCCAATGTTCTCAGGTTGGGGTTTGCGTTCAATCATCTATTTATTTATCCTAGCTGCAGCGATCAGTTCAGTAATGCTTTATGCTAGAAAGGTAAAGCGAAACCCAAAGAAAAGTGTCGTTTATGCTTTAGAACAAGAAGAAGGTCAAAGCCATAAAGCTATAGAATATGAACGCTTTACCAAACGCCAGGCTTTCGCATTAAGTATTATTGCGTTAACTATTGTGTTTAATGTCTATGGTATCTTCCGCTATGAATGGTCCTTTAACCAAATGAGCGCAAACTTTGTCTTAGCGGGTTTACTTGCAGGGTTTATCAGTGACTTAGGTATGAATGGTACCTTTGATGCTTTCATTGAAGGAATGAAAGACATTTTATTTGGCGCGATGATTGTGGGATTTGCGAAAGGGATTGTCGTTATTTTAGAACAAGGTAAAATCATTGATTCCATTATTCATGGGATGACGACATTACTTAATGATGTGCCGTCATCTATTGTGATTATTGTGATGTTCATCTTCCAATTTTTCCTTAACTTCTTTATTCCATCAGGCTCTGGACAAGCATTGACTACAATGCCTTTGATGGTGCCGATTTCAGACTTGCTGGATATTAATCGTCAACTGACTGTGCTTGCTTTCCAATATGGTGATTCAATCAGTAATGTGCTGTTTCCAACATCTGCGATTTTAATGGGCGCACTCGCAGTAGCGAAAATCTCTTATGTACAGTGGTTGAAGTTCGCTTGGAAATTGATTCTGCTTTGGGTTATTATTTGTGCGATTGCTATGTCTATCGCATTGTTAGTCGGGTATTAGGGAATACTAATTCTGTTCTAAGATAAAACATGAGGAGGAAGTGCCCTTGAATCAGCACGAGAAAGAGATATTATGGCGTGAATATAAGTATGAAGTCATGTGGCATAGCCAAGCACATTATAATCAAATCAGAGCAGTCATGAAAGATAATGTTGAAGGTGAAGTATTACAACGATTAATTGATGAAGCATTAGCCCTCCCTCCGTCTAAAGGCTCTGTCATCAATGCGTTTGATCATATGTGGGGCTATTTTAAAAAAGAAGCGGATGACGCTGAAAAAGCTCGACACCAAACCTTGAAAGCGGACTTTGAATCAGGGAAAACAACACCTGCTGATCTTTTATCATTTATCTATACACTTGCGACTAAATATCAAAGTAAGTATATATTGAATTCATCAATTTTGAAGAAAGCATGACAGAAAAATGATTGTGTTAAAAATTTTGAGGAAAACGGTAGGTTATTAAATGACTTTTATCTGATTTTCGCTTAACATGTAACACAAGTTTCAAATTAAATCAGATTTGGTTAACTGAATGTATTATTAAAATTTCAAATAGAGGGTAATTGACTCTAGTAGGAATAATGACAACAAGGTGTGAAATGTTATGGAACAATTAATAAATGATGATTATGAATACTGTAGAAAAATAATGGAAGAATACTCAAAGACTTTCTCTTATGCGTTTAATAGTCTGCCTGAACAAGAGCGTAAAGCCGTGTGGGCGATTTATGCAGTATGTCGTATGATAGATGATAGTATAGATGAATATGAAGATCCGAAACGCTTAGATGCGATTCGCGAAGATTTAGAACACATTTACGGTGGAGGTTCTGAAAATGTGAACTTTAATAGTAACGCGTCTGTGATGCGTGCGTTTCGTCATACATTACAATCTTATCCTGTTCCATTACATGCCTTTAAAACATTAATGGATTACGTGGAAAGTGATTTAACTATGACCGCATTAGAGACAGATGAAGAGTTAGATGCCTATTGCTATGGAGTGGCAGGTACGATTGGTGAATTACTGACGCCTGTACTTGCTTATGAACAATATTATGAGACAGCAGATAAAATTGGTATAGAACTTGGTAAAGCCCTACAAATCACAAATATTTTACGTGATGTCGGTGAAGACTTTGAAAACAACCGTATCTACTTAAGCGCAAATCGCTTAAAAGAATATAACGTTGATTTAAAAGCAGTATATGAAGATGGCGTGACGCAAAACTATATTGATTTATGGGAAAGTTACGCCAAAGATGCGGATGCTATGTATCACAATGCATTAAGTCATTTAGATTACTTCCACGAAGACGCACGTCCTATTATTGAAGTTGCGGCACAAGCGTATCGCGAAATTCTTGAAGTTGTACGTAAAAAACATTATTCACTTCATCAACGTGCATATGTCAGCCGCTTGAAAAAAGGACAAATTTACCGTCGTGTTATGAAATCATACAAATAACCTTAAATTGAAAAACTATAAATAAAACCAGCATGCGATGTTTCAAACAGGCATGCTGGTTTTATCATGTTTTCAATTAATCGAATTCTACATATTGCGGTCCATCTTCAGAATCGCTGTTCATTAATTTAATAGATCTTGGAATGGCTCTGATGACACATAGCTTAGGGTCTTCTTTAGATTCAAAGAATGATTTATCTTGTTCATCCCAAATCCAATCTAATACATCTGGATCTTCAGTTACTTCTAAATCTGCATAAATTTCTAAGAAGCTATGGTTTTTCGTATCGTCATAGCCTAATAAAATATGCGCAACAGGGTTTTGTTCGATTTCTTCAATTTTCATTGAGTCCGTGCTTGTTTTTGTATATAAATCAAATTCTTGGTCATAGAAAATCATATAGCGGCTATCCGGTTTATTATCATATGAAGTTGAAAGTACACCAATACGTGATGTTTTCATAATTTCTTTAATCTTTTTTAATACAACTTGTCTATCCATAGTATTCACCTCTCTTATTATTTACCCGCATGTATTATTGCTAAATGTTGTGTTAGGTATAACTCATGCTTTATGCGCTTTCTGAATGGCGCTATAATGAAGATAAAATAAGAAGGAGGCTTCATGGATGGTACGAAAAATTGTGATTGCACCAGATTCATTTAAAGAAACTTTAACAGCAGCTGAAGCGGCACAAGCCATTGAATTAGGACTGCAAGAAGTCTTGCCTGAAACAGTCATCTATGACAAAGTTCCCATGGCAGATGGCGGTGAAGGAACGATGCAATCGCTCCATGATGCCTTAGCCGGAACCATGAAATCTGTTAAAGCAACGGATGCATTAGGACGAATTATCGATGCACAATATTCTTATGTAGAACAAAGTAAAACAGCCATTATTGAACTCGCCGAAGCTTCTGGTTTAGAAACAATTGCACCCACAAAACGTAATCCGCTTGTGACTTCAACATATGGCACAGGCCAATTGATTTTAAGCGCGTTAAATCAAGGTGCACAAAAAATTATCCTCGGTATTGGCGGAAGCGCGACCAATGATGGCGGGACAGGTATGATGAAAGCACTTGGTGTAAAATTTCTTGATGATAAAGGTAACAACTTGCCTGAAGGCGGTGCAGCTTTAGCTGATTTAGCACAAATTAATATTTCTAATTTAGATGTACGATTAAAAGACATCACTTTTGAAGTGGTTTGTGATGTTGATAATCCTTTACTTGGACCTACTGGTGCGACACATACGTACGCTAAACAAAAGGGTGCTTCCCCAAAAGACATTGAACATCTTGAACAAGCTTTAACACACTATAATCAAGTGCTAACAAAGACATTTCAACACGATTATTCAAATGTACCAGGTGCAGGTGCTGCAGGTGGTACAGGTATTGCGTTAGTTGCCTTTCTAAATGCGAAACTCTCTCGAGGTATTGATATTGTTTTACATGAAACACAATTGAGCACACGTTTACAAGATGCTGACCTTTGTATTACAGGGGAAGGGAAAATCGATCAACAAACGATATACGGTAAAACACCGATTGGTGTTGCGAAAACAGCCAAACAATTCAACATCCCTGTCATTGCGTTATGTGGTGTGACTGGCGAAGGCTATGAAGCTGTTAAAGCACATGGAATTGATTACGTTTTCAGTGTGACAGTTTTAGATGACAGACCACCAAACAGCCATGCTTCAATTAGTAAAGAAGCAGCACTTGCATATCCATTTCGGTATTTAAAAGCACTCGCACAAGATGCGGCACATAGATTAGAATTAGGGAAGAACGTCTAAATAGTTAGGCGTTCTTTTCTATTTGAAGAACACAACTTCATTTTTAATATTTAATACTATAGCGTTCATTGCTTAGGATGTTTAAAACGTCCAACTATCCAAGCAATCAATGCTAGTAACAGTACACAAATAAAAAGAACAATATTGATATAACTTTTTATTATCTGATCAGGATTAAACAAGCTATTAAGTAACAATATTCCTGTCAATATGATTAATAGATATTGAACGATGACATAGCGTTTCTTCATATTCAATCAGCACCTCTCTTTATATAAATGATTAACTTTAAAATTAGAATAACATAAAAATGTTAAAATATTATTAATTGGTTTAAGTGAAAGTATGGTGAATCATTTGTCTTAATTGAATTGTTAATATGAAATCGATTTAAGTGAGCATCATGAAAGCTTGTATATTTAAGTCTGAAAAGAAAATGGAAAAAGTTGGCATTTTATTGTTGACAATCATCAACAATGGGTTTAATATTAGAAAACGTACACAGGGTGTACCTTTTAAAAATAACAAATCAATTTTGGAAAGTAAGGGCGTAAAAGCGTTGGGATATCAAGCTTTTGCGTTTTATAAAGTATCATAGTACACAGGGTGTACTATAAAGGAGAAGGAGTTACTTATGTTTAATGAGTTTAAATTTATAAAAAATAATAAGATGTTAATTGTTGCGTTGATTGCGATTGGTTTATTACCTCTAATTTATGTAGCGTTATTTGTCGGATCAATCTGGAATCCATATGATAAGACAGACCAATTAAAAATATCTATTGTCAATGAAGATAAAGCAGCCACACTTCAAGGTAAGACAATCAATATTGGGGATGAAGTCGTATCAAAATTAAAAGATAATAAAAAATTCGATTTCCAAGAAGTATCTAAAGACACAGCTAAGAAACAATTGAAAAATGGTAAAGCAATCGGAACAATTATTATTCCAGAAGATGCCTCTAAAAATGCGACGACATTATTAAATAAGCATCCAAAGAAAATTGAGTTAGAAACACAAGTGAACCCAGGTTCAAGTTACACAGGCAGTCAAGCAGCACAAAAGGCTATTGATACAGTCACAAAATCTATTCGTAATACCGTGCGTTCAGAATACTTAGATGAATTATTTGCGGCTAATAAGCAATCTAAACAAGGTTATACGGATACATCGAATGCTTTAGGTCAAATGTCACAAGCGGAAGGTCAATTAATTAATGGTAACCAACAAGTCACTGCAGGTTTAAAACAAATGGCGCCAATGGCAGGTGCACAAGGTGAACAATTAGTCCAAGGCAATGAACAAGTGACACAAGGTTTACAACAGCTTCAACAAAATAATGAACAACTTAAACAAAAGATTGATCAAGCAGTAGAAAAACAAACAAATGTCCATTTTGAAAATGAAAACGAAAAAGCTTTAAATGATATTGAGAAAGTGACAGAAAACAATATCACTAAAGCGGATTATTATGGTGAAACGGTCTTACCTTATATGGCAAGTGTAGGTTTATTTGTAGGTGCTGTATCTTTTGCGGCGATTTATCCTTTAACTAAAACATTACGCCAAGATGTTGCACCATGGAAACAATGGTTAGGGAAAGTATTCTTGTATGTCTTACAAGGGTCATTCAGTGCCATCATGTTAAGCCTATGGGTTAAATTCGGACTTGGTTTAGATATTGAAAACTTAGGTAAGTTCTTAACAGTCATGTTCTTATGGGCGATTGCGGCAATAGCACTGACATCTTTACTCGTACTATTATTAGACCGTGTCGGTTTATTCTTAGCGATGTTATTGCTAGTGCTCCAATTAAGTTCAAGTGAAGGAATGTTCCCGATTGAAATGTCAGCCGCATTCTTCCGTTTCATTCACCCGTTCTCACCAATGTCTTATGCGATTCAAGGCTTCCGTGAAGCTATCTTCACGAATGCGGGTCACTTTACTTTCGGTTTCGTAGGCGCAATTCTTTCTGGTATTGCGATAGGTGCGATGTTGATTCAATATCTAGTATTAATCTGGTTTAATAAACGTGGCAAACCGCTATTCCAAATGAAATTCAACTAATGATAAAATGTGGATGAAGCGTAATAAGTTGGAGGGACAATCATGAATGACGAAATGAAAGAAGCATTAATCAGATTTGATTTGAGTTTAATGAATATCAATAAATATATTTCAGACATGCTTCAAGAAACAGGGTTGAAACATATTATTTCACGTGAACAATTAGAAGCTTTAATTATGATACGTTCGCATCGCAGATTAACGATTAATGAACTTGCTGACTTACAAGATATCTTTAAAACAGCAGCTTCTAAACGTATTCATAAACTAGAAAAAATGGGACTAGTACAACAAGCAGCTTCAGATAATAAGCGTATTAAATTAATGGAAATGACTGATGAGGGTATTCAGTTTTTAGAAGAAGTCAAAGATAAAATGGCATGGATTGTCAGTGAAAGTTTAAAAGGACATTTCAGTATTGAAGAAATTGTTCAGTTTGTAGATAAACTTCAAGCAATTGAACAAACGCTGAAACAAAGGTAAATGAATGAGATAGAGTCAAGCACCGTTACACGTTGAGATGTGAAGCGGTGCTTTTATTTATGCTCTATGAATAGTCAATGTGGGGAGGCGGGTATAGAAGGATAACATTATTTCAATATAAACGTTATAAGTATGAAGGAGTTGGAAAGTATGTCAGATACAATGAAAGCGATGGCAGTACAAAAGTACGGGAAACAACCTGTTGAAATGATTGAATTACCTGTACCAGAGCCTGGTCCTGAAGAGGTCTTAGTGCGTGTGAAAGCTGCTAGTGTGAATCCGGTAGATTTTAAAACACGTGATGGTGATTTAAAGGCAGTGGTTAAACATAAGTTTCCGCTAGTACTCGGTAATGATTTAGCGGGCGTTGTTGAGAAAGTAGGGCAAGACGTTAAAAACTTTAAAGTCGGAGATAAGGTATACGGCCGACCTGGTAAAAATAATATCGGTACGTTTGCGCAGTATTTTGCGATTAACCAATATGATATTGCGCTGATGCCGAAGAACTTAGATTTTGTGGAAGCAGCGAGTATTCCTTTAGTCGGGTTAACGAGCTATCAAGCTTTTCACGAAATCATGCATCTTAAAGAAGGAGATAAAGTGTTGGTTGAAGCGGGCTCAGGCGGTATTGGCACCTTTGCGATTCAATTAGGTCGTGTCATGGGCTTGCATGTCGCAACGACTGTCAGTGAAAAAGGTGAGGCATTAGTTCGATCACTCGGCGCAGACGAGATTATTAACTATAAACAACAAAATTTCTGGGATGTCTTATCTAACTATGACGGTGTCTTTGATACGTTAGGCGGTAAGAACTTAGAAAAAGCCTTTACGATTTTAAAACCAGGCGGATCAATCGCGTCACTAGTTGGACCGCCGACTATGAAATTCGCAGATGCATGGCATTTAAATTTAGCAAAACGTGCAGGCATTTGGTATTTATCTCGTCAGGTGCGTAAACTTGCGAAAGCACATCATGTTTATTATGAATTCTTCTTAATGCATCCAAGTGATGCGCAGTTACGTACGATTACCAATCTAATTGAAGAAGGCGAAATCAAACCGGTGATTGATAAGGTCTATCCTTTCCATGACACACAACGCGCACTCGATTATTCAGAAGAAGGCCATGCGAAAGGTAAGATTGTGATTAAAGTAGAAGATTAATCATAGTAGAACACTATTAAAATAATAAAAGGAGCGCCGCAATAGGTGCTCCTTTTACGTACATATATAAAATCAATTGAATTAGACATAGTTAACTACATTAATAATAAACCGATAATAATCGCAATACTTGCGGTTCCATTATTTAAAGCATGGACCATGTAACTGTCCCAAAGATTGCGACGACGCTGATAAGCAAGATAGAAACAAGCGCCCATGCCCATATAAAGTAAGAAACCTACGATGTTGGTACTGGCATGGTTGATTGAAAAGATAGCTGAAGAAATCAGCATCGGCAACCAGAATGAGAATCTAGAGAAAATCGTTTCTTTGAAAATACCTCTGAAAGTGATTTCTTCTAAAAAGGGTCCGACAAAAGTCAGATGGAACACGAATAATGCTAATGCGATAACAATCATCGGATTCGTGAAGTCCTGTAAATGTTGAACTTGTTATAACAGTAACTCATCATTTTCTGAACCTTGTTCACCAAATACAACTGCCATTACCACTACACATAGTGCAGTCCAAATGCGTGTTGCGATGAAATAAAGAATATTCCATGCGATATCTACAAAGCCGAGGGGTTTTAAACTTTCATAACCCTTTTTACGGTAATACCAGACAAGCAGCCAGATGACGAGAGCTGACCAAATGATATAGCCAACAATAATACCTGTGAATGCGAGTGGATTACCGTGAGGCTTCATAGCGACAAAGCCGATTAAAAACATAGCAACGAGCGTTGGTGTCGTACATAGAAACATAAAAACAATCCATAAGATAATGTTGAGCCAACGTCTGCCTTTCGGACGTATGTTGTCGGGGTGCGATCGTTTTGAATTTTTACCTTTTGGTTCATGTGTTTCATCGGGTGTTATGTAATGTTCAGGGGCAGATGATTCATCGGTGTAGTAAATATAATCGTCATTTTGTTTAGACATGATGTGACTCCTCTCTTTATTTTAGAGTTCATAATTTCAGTCTATCATACGTTATTAAAAGACAGTGCATTATATCGTAAGTGATGTTATTTCATTCCTAATTGTTAAGTGCGTCATATTGCATGTTGACAGTGAGAATGAATATCACTTATCATAAAAGTGTAACAAGTTACGCTTATTCGTTTTAGGCAAATAATTCATAAACATAATGTTTTAGTTTTTGTTTGAGATAGTTTAAGATAAATAAGTAAATCTTTACGTCTTAAGTCATCAGATGACCGGACATTTAATTTGAGGAAGGTGGTTAAGAAATGAGTCAAGCAGAATCAAAAAACGTTATTTTGATTGGTGCAGGGGTATTAAGCACCACTTTTGGTTCATTTTTAAAAGAAATTCAACCTGACTGGAACATCAAGTTATTTGAACGCTTAGATGGTCCTGGGTTGGAAAGTTCTTATGATACAAGTAATGCTGGCACTGGGCATGCAGCATTATGTGAGTTGAACTATACGGTTGAACAGCCAGATGGTTCAATTGATGTGGAAAAAGCGAAAGAAATTAATGAGCAATTTGAGATTTCAAAACAGTTCTGGTCACATTTAGTGAAAACAAATGCGATTGAAAACCCACGTGAATTCATCACGCCATTACCACACATCAGTTTCGTTCAAGGTATTAAAAACGTTCAATTCTTGAAGAAACGTTATGAAGCGTTGAAAAATTTACCGATGTTCTCTGACATTGAGTATACTGAAGATCGTGACAAACTTGCGCAATGGATACCTTTAATGATGGAAGGCCGTTCTCCACACTTAGCGATTGCGGCAAGCAAAATCGATAAAGGGACTGACGTTAACTTCGGTGAGTTAACACGTAAATTAGCTTCAAACCTAGAAACACATGACAATGCAGAACTTTTCTATCGTCATGAAGTAGTTGGATTCCAACAACGTGCAGATAAGAAATGGGAAGTAGAAGTACGTAACTTAGATACTGACAATGTTGAAACACATGTAGCAGACTATATCTTTATCGGTGCTGGTGGTGCCGCAATCCCATTACTTCAAAAAACACGTATTGAAGAAAGTAAAAACTTAGGCGGTTTCCCAATCAGTGGTGCGTTCTTAGTATGTAATAAACCGGAAATCGTACAACAACACGATGCGAAAGTTTACGGTAAAGAGCCGCCAGGCACACCACCAATGACGGTACCACATTTAGACCGTCGTTATGTACGTGGAAAAGAAAGTCTATTATTCGGACCATTCGCAGCAATTGGACCTAAATTCTTGAAACACGGTTCAAACTTAGACTTATTCCGTTCATTGAATCGTGATAACTTATTAACAATGGCAGCAGCTGGTGTTAAAAACTTATCACTTGTTAAATATTCAATCCAACAAATGTTGATGAAAAAAGAAGACCGTATGAAAGAATTACGTCGTTTCGTACCAGATGCGAAAGACGAAGATTGGGATTTACACATTGCTGGTAAACGTGTTCAAGTGATTAAAGATACACAAGAACATGGTCGCGGCTTTATCCAATTCGGTACAGAAGTCGTTCACTCTAAAGACCACACTGTAGTCGCAATGTTAGGTGAATCACCAGGAGCTTCAACTTCAGTATCTGTTGCGTTAGAAATCATTGAACAAAACTTCCCTGACTACCTAGAACAATGGTCAGGCAAATTAAAAGAAATGATTCCTTCTTATGGAGAATCATTAATTGATGATACGAAGTTATTAAACAAAGTACGTAAAGCATCAGCGGATACTTTGAAATTAAATGAAAAATAAGTAATCAACTTAATTCAGCAGTACTTCCTTGTAGTAGGGGAGTGCTGCTTTTTTTATTCAATCATTGATTTCGTATAAGTAGAAAAAGACAGTCATGTCAGACTGAGGTTTGTCTGATGTAAGAAAGAGGGATGTCTAAAAATGCTGATATTATAGGGGATAGGGAGTATACGATTATAGTAAAAAAACACAAGAAAACCATGATTCACGAGTGAAATGAATCATGGTTTTCTTACCCTATCCATACATTTCAATTGATTAATACTCTAATAGAGTAAAGTCAATGAGCATACTGAATTGCTTTTTTATGTGTTTATTGGATTATGTGTTCGTTGATCATAATCTTCAGTGGAATAGGTGACAGAGAAATCGGGATGGTATTTTTTAATATAGTAAGCCATTGCACGTTCGTGATCATTGTTTTGACAGCTATGCAAGAGTGAGATAACAATTGCTTGTACACCTTCTACTTTAAAGTCTTGTAAAATATTTTCTACTTCATCAAAATCAAGGCCGCTAATGATTTCACCTTTTTGATTCATACGTTCTGACACTTCTCTTCTTAAGTGTTGTGCTACAGAAGAAATGGGCTGTTTGTTTTCTGTGTTAAGTAATTCGCATGCATCTTCGTTCGTGAGTTCTGAGACATCTAGACATCCTTGGGTGGTAATTAAACCTATTTTGACACCTTGCTTTTCTGTTGAAACCTCATCAATATCATTGGCTGTGTGCATGATGATATTCTCCTTTCAATTTTGAAGTTAAAATATTTAGGTGTTGCATCACTAAACATTGTAATACTAAATATGCATAAATGTAACTATGATGCAGTTACAATGTGAGTGTAATTCGGTTATATATTACCACAATATATGATATTCTCAATTTGAATTCTGAATATTACAATTTCTTTAAAAGTGTGAATGCTTGAAGTGATGGTATTTTAGAAGGGGCAAATGGATTATATTAGAGTTTGATTACAATTGGAAAACGCTGTCAAACGAAAAATTTTTGAAAATTTTTTCGGATTTCGCTGTAACCGTTGGTATTTAAGTGACGAACGCGGATAAAAAAATCTCTAAAATGGGCGAGAAAGTGGCTTTTTTGCCGACTTAAATTTGCGTAAAAATATCATTGTGTTAAGCTAAGAAACATCTTTGCTAAAAAGTTAAAAGCAATTTTTTGCAAGGGATAAAGGATTTCAGGTTAATATTTTGATTAACTCAAATGTTCTTAATCTAAAAAGTAGGGTATATGAAAATATCTTAGTTAAAAAAGCGGCATAAATACTATTTGATACAACGTTACATAAACAAAGGCATTTGCTTACGAAACTTGGGAGAATTGTTTTAGCTGCTTTTTTAAATAGATTAAGTACTTCATTAGGGGTAAGTATGTGGGGACATACTTTTAGAAGTTGTGCGCAATGAGTTAATTAAAATAAGATTTCAGGGTGAATGGGGAGTTATTCAAAGTCACTTTGACTTTGTGACTTTATGTTAGATTCTGAACCTTGTCATTGCTATGCCTAAGAACGATCCGTACATTTTATTCCAAATAATTTGAAAGGATGTTTATTTTAGACATGTTTACTTTAGGAGCAACACTGAGACAACAGGTACACCCAGACTGGCAAACCTATATCATGATTGGGTTGTATTTCTTAATCTTATTAGTCATCGGCTATTATGGTTATAAGAAAGCAACAGGTAATGTCAGTGAATACATGCTAGGTGGCCGTAGCATTGGACCATACGTTACAGCATTATCTGCAGGGGCATCCGACATGAGTGGTTGGATGATTATGGGGCTGCCCGGTGAGGTCTATACAACTGGACTTTCAGCTGCGTGGCTTGCGATTGGTTTAACACTTGGTGCATATATCAACTACTTCGTCGTAGCACCAAGATTACGTGTATACACAGAACAAGCTGGCGATGCCATTACGTTGCCAGACTTCTTCAAGAATCGTCTTGCTGACCATTCTAACTTGATTAAAATTATTTCAGGGGGCATTATCGTCGTCTTCTTTACCCTTTACACACATGCGGGTATGGTATCAGGCGGTAAACTCTTCGACAGTGCATTCGGATTAGATTATCGTTTAGGATTAATCTTAATTTCAGTTATCGTTATCGCGTATACATTCTTTGGTGGTTATTTAGCAGTATCACTGACTGACTTCTTCCAAGGTGTAATTATGCTGATTGCGATGATTATGGTTCCGATTGTCGCTTTACTTAAATTAAATGGATTAGATACATTCCAAACGGTGACAGATTTAAAACCGACAAACTTAGATTTATTCAAAGGAACAACAATTGTCGGAATTATCTCATTCTTTGCATGGGGATTAGGTTACTTCGGTCAACCACATATCATCGTGCGTTTCATGAGTATTAAAACTGTGAAACAATTAAGAACAGCACGTCGTTTTGGTATCGGTTGGATGGCTGTCAGCTTAATTGGTGCAGTATTTGTGGGCTTAATCGGTATCGCATTTATTCAAGATAAAGGCGTTGAATTAAAAGACCCAGAAACTCTATTTATTTTAATGAGTCAAATCTTATTCCACCCATTAGTCGGCGGTTTCTTACTTGCTGCAATCTTGGCTGCGATTATGAGTACTATTTCTTCTCAATTGCTTGTAACATCAAGTTCATTGACTGAAGACTTCTACAAATTAATCCGTGGTGAAGAAGCTGCGAGAAAACGTCAAAAAGAATTCTTATTAGTAGGTCGTTTATCAGTATTAGTTGTTGCGATTATTTCAATCGCCATTGCTTGGTCACCAAACGACACGATTTTAAACTTAGTAGGTAACGCATGGGCAGGTTTCGGTGCCACATTCGGTCCGCTTGTTGTCATGTCACTTTACTGGAAAGGTTTAAGTCGTACAGGTGCTATCAGTGGTATGATCGCTGGTGCAGTTGTCGTAATTCTATGGATTGTCTTTGCAAAACCATTAGGTGAAACAAACGACTTCTTCAACTTATATGAAATCATTCCTGGTGTCATTGCCAGTGTGTTAGTCACTATTATCGTTTCTAAATTCACGAAGAAACCAGACATAGATGTTTCAGGTGATATTGACCGAGTTAAAGCAGTAGTTAAAAAAGAAATGAGCTAAGTTTTTGTAAATGCTAAGCAAAAATATGGGATGAATATAAACAATTTAATGATAGAGAGATAGAGAAGCCTCTGAAGTGGCATACAAGTCACTTCAGAGGCTTTGTTTTTTTATACTTTCATAACCCAGGAAATAATAAAGGTATGATTGATACTTTCCTTGAGCAATTCAATATGAAAATATCCCCGCCGGATGGCAGGGATGTGTAAGGTATTGCGTTTATTTTTTGTTGTATTTCTCGATTTCTGCATCACGTAATTCAACACGACGGATTTTACCTGAATTTGTTTTTGGTAATTCTTCAACAAATTCAATCGCACGTGGATATTTATAAGGTGCGACATCGTATTTAACATAGTTTTGAAGTTCTTTAACTAGCTCATCGCTTGCTTCATAACCATCTTGTAAGATAATGAAAGCTTTAACGATATTACCACGTAATTCATGTGGACTTGCGACCACTGCACATTCTTTAACAGCAGGGTGTTTCGTTAATGAGTCTTCTACTTCGAATGGCCCGATTGTGTAACCAGAACTGATAATGATATCGTCTTTACGGCCTTCGAACCAGAAGTAGCCGTCTTCATCCACTTTAGCTAAATCGCCTGTCATGAAGTAGTTGCCGACAACACGTTCTTGTGTACGTTCAGGCTCTTTGAAGTAACCTTTGAACAATGCAGGTAAATCGACCGGAACAGCGATATTGCCGACTTCTCCGATTTCAGCTAAGTTACCTTCATCGTCAATAATAGTGACTTCACTGCCAGGAATGGCTTTACCCATTGAGCCTGGTTTGCCTGCAACATCTTTTAACAGTCCGATTAATAATGTACTTTCAGTTTGGCCATAGCCGTCACGTACAGTGATATCGAAAGTATCTTGGAATTTCTCTACAACTTCTTGGTTTAACGGTTCTCCGGCTGATACAGCATCATGAAGATGAGACAGATCATAATTGCCTAAATCTTGTAGCTTGGCCATGATACGATACTCAGTCGGCGTACAGCAAAGCACATTGATTTTGTATTTTTCGAGTAATTCTAAATAAACTGTACCGTTGAAACGACCATTAAAGACAAAGGCTGTTGCGCCGGATGTCATTGTAGATAGGAATGGACTCCATACCCATTTTTGCCAACCAGGTGCTGCAGTGGCCCATACGATGTCACCTTCATTGATATTCAACCAATGTTTCGGTGCCATCTGCATATGTGCGTAACCCCAGCCATGTGAGTGTACAACTGCTTTAGGGTTGCCAGTTGTTCCTGATGTATAAGGTAAGAAAGCGACATCATCACGTTTTGTCGGTGTAATTTCTAGTTCTTCACTCATTTCTTTTTTGCCTTCTTCGACATTAATCCAATCTTCTTTAGTATCTCCAATAATGAATTTTGTTAAGTCATCATATTCTTTTACGCCTTCAAATTCATCTGCCCCTGACGCAATAGATAAGACTGCATCGACTTCACCGTGTGTAATACGGTACTGCAAGTCTTTCGTTCTTAACATTTCAGATGCTGGGATTAAAGCGACACCTAATTTTAATGCCGCAATATAGACTTCATAAGTTTCAATACTGCGTTCCATTTTAATGAGTAATGTATCGCCTTTACGCAAACCATGTTGTTTAAATAAATTACCAATGCGATTTGCACTGCGAATTAATTCGTCATAAGTTACTTCTGTTGTTCCACCTGCATTATCTTCAAAGATGATCGCAACTTTTGATTTATCTTTTGCGTACTTCTCGATCTCAGAGACGATATTGAAATCCTCAGGTGCCACTAAATGGGGTTTATTCATTTTTTTACTCCTCCTAACACTAAAAGCACGTTCTGTTATTTTATTTTGAAAATAGAATACCACTCCATTCTATCAATCCTCAACTTATAAGATAAGTGAAGCGGTTTAAATTATTTAGGAAAACGTTTTCTTTTTAAATATAAATCTACTTAAAGCATAGAAATGCTTGTTATAATGAAACTGAATCATAATATAGAAAGCAGGTATCATGATGAAATCAATTCTTTTAATAGGCCAATCTAATATGGCAGGCAGAGGCTTTCTAAATGAAGTACCAGCCATTGTTAATGAACATATTCATGTTTTGCGTAATGGCAGATGGCAAATGATGGGTGAACCCATTCATGCTGACAGACATTTAGCAGGTGTCGGTTTAGCGAGTGCATTTGCGCAAGCATGGTCAATTGATCATCCCAATGAATCTATCGGCTTAATTCCGTGTGCCAAAGGCGGCAGTGCTATTTCAGAATGGCAACCAGGCAGTGTGTTAATGCGCCATGCACTTTCTGAAGCACGCTTTGCGCAAGAAACGAGTGAAATTATCGGTATTTTATGGCATCAGGGTGAAAATGACTGTAATCAGGATTTGTACCAAGTGTATCAAGCACAGTTAAAACAAGTGATTACGCATGTCAGAAAGGAACTTGATTTACCACATGTACCTTTCGTGATAGGTGGGTTAGATCACTTAGCTCATGCAGAAGGTTTCAGCCGCACTTTGACACAACATGAAGAAATCAACCATATTTTACAAACAACACCACAACAAATACCAGACACATACTTTGTCACTTCAAAAGGATTAACGATGAATCCAGACGGTATTCATTTTAATGCACAATCATTAAGAAGATTCGGCTTGCGTTATTATGAAGTGTTTAAAACATTAACGTCATTATACGAACCGTTAAAAGATGAAGCGGTACGTGTTAAAGCTTTATATGAACGTCCGTTATCTCGAAATGAACAGATGCGTATTGAATATGAAAAGTTAGCGACAGGTCAAATATCATTTGAAACGTTTAGCGAACGCCTTAAATCATAGAAAATAGAATGCACCCTCGTGTCATCAACACGAGGGTGTTAACTATCTGATATTAAATTTCTAAATATTCAAATAATTTTTATGCTAAGTTGGTATCGTTAGGCAAAGTGGCTTCCTTTTTTCTAGCCTTCACACCTTCACGTTTATCTTTCGGCAACTTCACAATTTTGTATCCTGTGTATGCGAAGATGATCGAAATGATTGGTACTAAGAAGTTTAAGAATGCGAATGGCGCATACTGCATTACACCGACACCTAATGTTGATGCGATAAACACACCACACGTGTTCCATGGAACGAAGACAGAAGTCAGTGTACCGCCATCTTCTAACGCACGTGATAAGTTCTTAGGATGTAGCCCTTTGTCTGTAAAGGTTTGCGCATACATACGTCCTGGTACAATAATAGAAATGTATTGTTCTGAACAAGTGAAGTTTGTACCGACACAAGATAGAATCACTGATGTTAACAATGAACCTGTATTCTTTGCCCAACGTAAAATGATACTAATAAGTGAGTCTAACATACCTGAATATTCTAAGACACCACCGAATGTCATTGCGACAAGTGTCAGTGAAATCGTATAGAACATTGACTCTAAACCACCACGATTAAATAACTCATCTACCATCTTATTGCCTGACTCCATTGTATAACCTGTTTGAAGTGCAGTCAGTGCTTCTGTTAAAGAACCGCCTTGTACAAAGATTTGTGCGAAGAATCCTAAGATAATACCGGCACAAATTGCTGGAATGGCAGGTACTTTAAACATAACTAATACAATAACGGCTAAAGGAATTAATAATAACCAAGGTGAAATCACAAATTCATTCTGCATCGTTGATAGAATTTTCTCAATATTTTTAGCGTCGAAATTACGATTACCATACTGCATACCGATAATAAAGAATGCAATTAATGAAATGACAAGTGCTGGGATAGTCGTATAAGTCATATGCTTAATATGTTCGAATAAATCTACTTTCGTTAACCCTGATGCCAAGTTAGTTGTATCAGAGAGCGGACTCATTTTATCCCCAAAATATGAACCTGAGATGACAGCGCCTGCTACCATACCTGGGTTGATTCCCATACTCATTCCGATACCCATTGAAGCAACCCCCACAGTTGCCATGGTAGACCAAGAACTTCCGATTGCTAATGCGACAATACCACACAGTAAGACGACGACCGCTAAGAAGAAACGCGGGTCAATCAGTTGCAGACCGTAATAAATCATTGTCGCAACGACGCCGCTGCCAATCCATGATCCGATAATCAATCCGACTAAGATAATGATGACAATGGCAGGTAATGCATGTCTGATCCCCTTATACATCATCTGCTCGACATCATCGAACTTATAGCCATGCAACATGGTAACTCCGATAGCCACTGCTGTCCCAATCATCAGTGGAATATGCGGTTCTTTCTTTAAGACTGCGACTGTAAATAACATGACCGCTATCATTAACCCTAATGTAAATAATGACGGCCAAATTCCGATGGCTTTAGGTTTCTTTTCGTTTTGTGCTGTTTGTTCTACGTTTTGCCCATTTTTTTCTTCTCCTTGCATATATAAACCAGCCCCTTTTTATATCTTTAGTGTCATAATACATAAAAATGAAATCGCTTTCAACAAACGATTGACAGACAAAATGCTCAAATTCACCCTCTTTTTGTCTTTTCTGAAAATACATTGTCATTTCAGAAAGTGCTACAAAGTAAGTCATACCAACTGTTTTGATAATTCTGACAACTTAAATTTCACATTCATTTTACTGCTGATTTAAGTATCGAAAAAAATTAAAAAAATTTAAAATGCAGTTGCGATATGACCGACTAACGCACCAGCACTTTAATGAAGTGAATCACAGGAGATATGTCATTAGTTATTACTACCCTAAATTATAAATTTAAAGCAAAGTGCATAAAAATGTAGGATAAAATGTTAAGGTGAAACTAGCTTGAGATAATTAACTGTGTTAAAAATGCTATGCTAAATTTTATTTTCCTCAATTGCTTAACCGAATTTAATATTTAATTAAGATTATAATGTTTTCACAAAAAATATGATTAAGTTATTTCAAGAAGGTTACACTGTTACTAAAGGACTTAATAAGTATGGATAAGCTTAAAGCGGAAATTAAGTGAACTTAGGAAAGGAGTTAACTATATAGAAAGAGCGATAAAAAGAGGTGTTGTAGAATGAGAAAGATAAAGAATCCGATATTGATTTCAGCCAGTGTTGTTTCGATAGCTATGGTTAGTTTGTTGACATTATCTCCAGTAACGTTCAGTGCATCAGATAAGTATCAATCAATGACCCAATTACAACAAGCTACACAAGAGGGTAAAGATTGGACGATTAAAACGAGTAAGGGAACGAATGATACACTTATTGTTGCGCCACATGGCGGTGGCATTGAACCAGGTACAAGTGAAATCGCATATGAAATTGCGAATAAAAATAATGCGAGTTACTACACATTTAAAGGTATTCGTCCAATAAATAATAAAGAACTGCATGTCACATCCGCAAATTATGATGAACCTAAAGCACAATCTATGGTACATGAGTCGAAAAAGACAGTGACTATTCATAAAACAGCACGTTCTGGTAATGACATTTATATAGGAGGACGTGATGATGCATTACGTGAACGCATCGCAACGTCGTTAAGATCAGAAGGTTTTGATGTTACAGAAGCTACAGGTAATATCGCAGGGCGTAATTTAAATAATATTACTAATCAAAACCAACAAAAAGCAGGGGTACAAATTGAGTTGAATAACCAATTTGCGAACCAGTTCTTTAAAAATAGCGATGCATCTCGTCCAAGTCGTGAAAATCCAGCAAATTGGACAGACCGTATGTCTGCATTCACTGACAGTATCAATAGTGCTTTGAATGAGTCTTAAAAGTTAATGAATATATAAAGAAGCAGCGGCACTTTTTAGGCCGCTGCTTTTTTGAGTTTGTCACTTATTAAATGAAGTTATTTAGTTTTACGACGAACAAACCAAGTAAAGCCAATAGCTAGAACCAGACCGATACCACTAAGGATTAATAGTGGATAAAAATAAGGCGGTGTATAAGAAAGGCGGATATGTTTTTGACCTTTTTCAACTGGAATAACCGTCTCAATACCATTGCCTTTTTTAACTTCTACATCTTTACCATCTACAGTCGCATGCATGCCTTTTTCATAAGGTGTCGGGATGACTAAATAACCGTGATCTTCTGGTTGTTTTGTAAAGGTATAACCATGAGATGTTGGTTTGATTTTAACACGGTCAACTGTGCGTGATGCGGTTTTCAATGCTTGATAATCTTCACCGTATACACCTTTAAGTTTATAACGATAATTGCCTTTCGGTAAGTTTAAGCGTACTTTATCATCCGCTTTGATACGAATAGTCAATGGATTAACCACACGACGATAAGAGTAACTGAGTGAACTGCGTTTTTGTGTGAATTCATTTAGTTTAACGCGATGTGGTTTATCTGGCGATTGTAATTCAAGCTCAATTTCAAAGTATAAGTCTTTATATTTATCAGTCATTGATTTTGGAAGGGTATAGTCAATACCTCCATTTTTCTCTTTAACTTTTAAGGTTTTGTTTGTTTTATTCCAATGTGCATCATCAGCTTCTTCTTGGATTTGGTCTTTGTAGTTGATGTTATGTTCTGTTTTATTTGTTGCTGGTGTGGCGTCATCTAGTACGACACCTTTTAACATTGCGTGTTCTTTCTCAATCGGTGTTTTTAATCTTTTATTATCATAGACTTTATCTGTGATGTGTGTGGCAGGATAATCAATCGTTGATGCTGAATGTTCATATTTATTTTTCTTTCCTTTAATTGTGGATTGCGGTTCAAAGCCATAAGGACGGTTGTGGTCGATTGGGTTTTTGAAGCGGTCTTGTACATTCCACAATGCCATTAAGTTGGCACGATTACCTAAAAAGCGATAGTTACTATTTTTATCAATCGGTTGCGCAATCTGCATGGTATTATCATAGTAATTTAAAATCTCTCCATTAAACAGGCTAGAGTATAGTGCGATTCCTCTAAAGCCATAAATTAAAGGCGAGTTTTGTGCAGGGAATGAAAGATATTCAATACGACTAAATGGGTCTTTCTCTTTCTGCAGCTGATCAAATTTATGTTGCAGTTTGGCATTGTTGTAGTTATCTTCTTTCATTGAGGTAATCGGGCGCTCATATATAGACATATGTGTATCATGATAATTTTGTATCATCACTAATTGTTGAATAAATATGAGTAACACAATTGCGGTATAGGTGGCTTTTCGTTTCAATAAGTTCGGCTGATACAAACAGATAAATAGGAAAATCATCAATACAAGTGTGACCCACATCCATGTATTATTACCATCGTATTGTGTATACATATAGAACATGACTACGACGCAACCAAGAGCTGTATACAGATATTGCTTGATAGATACTTCAGAAAGATGAAGTAGGAATAACGCAATCAATACACTGGATGAAAGTCCTAAAATATACACCCATCTGCGTGCGGGCAATGAAAAGCCATTAAAGAAACTGTCGAAATAAGGTGATAATGAACCAATCAACATAATCCAAGTTAAAATCGCAAATAAGCGATAGAAATAATATTTGTATAATTTAAACGCAAATAAGGCAATGAAAGTCAGTGTTGAAATTGTGATGTAAAAACCATCAGAAAACATATGATATTTTTCTTGAAAATCAATAAGTAACGAAAGTTTTAAGTTCGGATTGATTTGACGGTTATTAGCCATAACTGCTGAAACGCCTGTATAAAAACCGAGACTTGCGATCATTAAACTGAGTACTGCCGCAATTATTAAAAGATAAAGTTTCTGTACGCGTTGGACGATGTCTTTGTGATACGGCCAAATGATGCGATATAAGGTATAGAAACTCAGAATAATAAACTCATAATAACTGAAGTAGAAATTAGAGAATAGTGTAATCGCAATCGCAATGATAAATAAACCAATTTTGCGTGCTTGAAAGAAACGTTCTAAGCCTAATAATGATAAAGGTAATAAGATTAACACATCACCATAAAATGACCAGGTGAAGTTAAAGTAAATCGTTACGACAGAAATTGCGTACATTAACGTTGCGAGTATGACGAAGAAGCGGTTGGAATTAAGATATCTAAAGAAATAGATACTCGTTAAGACTGTGAATACAACACGTATATAACTCAAGAAAATCTGATTAGCAGCCCAAAATTGTATACTGTGTGCTGGCAGATTAAAGAGTTGTTCACCGATATACACGATGCCGAAGTATAGCAATAATAAAGGTGACGTTGCGTAGTAATAAGATAAGCCTTTCGTATAATCTCCGCCTAAGCCAAATGAAACATCATAAAAGCTTCTGAAGTGTGTGTATTGATGATATAAATACTTTTGAAAAGGTACTAATTGTGAAAACCCATCGCCTTTACTAATGAACGCAATGCCTTTCGCCGCATTCATAAAGAATGGAATAAAAACTAATGTGGTTAGTGCGATACTCAACAGTAAAATCAGCAGAAACCGTTTAAGTTTAGGGTGCTCACGTCGCATTATGTTAAGCCTCCTTTAGTAAATAGAATGTTAAAGAAATGAGGACTGAGATAACTTTTGTGTCGTCATCTCAGTCCTTTGTTTATGATGGGTTTAAAGAATACAAATGATACAGAATACTATCTCACTTCAACGTCATGTCCAGTTTCTATTTTCTTGTCTTTCTTGAAGTAAGTTGCACCTTGGAAACTGCCGAAGTTTGGATTGTCTGCGCTATTTTTAGGGTGATAACCTAAATCTTTGATTGTTTGAAGGTCTTCGTCACTCATGCCGTCTTCATAATAGACATCTTTGCCGTCATTATAGAAGCGTGGCTTATCAATAGTTTCTTGAAGTGAATCTTTACCGCGTAAGTAATTTGATAAGTTCTCTTGCATGAGCGTCGGTACTTTATTGCCGCCTGGTGTACCGCCGCCGAAGTAATAATCTTTACCGACCACAATGGTAGGTGAGATGAATGAACGCGGTGATTTATGTTTGCCACCGTGGTTATCACTATCTGGTGAATCTGAGAAACGTTTTAAAGCGTTGTTCATAAAGAAACCTTGCTTCGTATAAGCGCCAGAACCAAAGAAGTTGTTGAGTGTGTTCGTTGAACTAGTCATGCGGCCTTTTTTATCAACAACTACAAAGTGCGAACCAGCTGTATTCACTTGTCCTTGTAAACCGAATTGATTTTTAATGTTCTTGTATTTTTCAGCACGTTTTAATAAATAATGATCTCCTGTATGTTTAGTGTCATTAGTTGCTTGATCATTGATTAAATATCTATTTTTAAAGTTGACATTTCTTGCTTCGATAACACTTTCAATAAAGTCATTTCGTTTTTCTTCACCTAAGTTGCCGTTGATAGACTGATCAATTTTCAGACCTTGAAGTGTCAACATACCGCTGGTTGGATTAGGTGATGTATAGACTTGGTTATTCAGATAGTTAGTTGAAAGTGGTTGTTTTGTTTGTGTTTTATAGTCAGTGAAATCTTTCTCGCTTAAATGACTCCCGCTTTGTTTAGCAATACTTGGTCCTTGTGTTTTATAGAAATAATCCGGACCGTGATCTCTAATCCCTTTTAATGTTTTAGCTAATGCTTCTTGTTTAACGACGTCACCGTTTTGTACGACTTGATCTTCTTTTTTAAAGAAAGGTGAGTTGTTATCTAAGTTTCCACTATATTTAGAGAGGAGTTTTGCGAGGTCAGTGTTGACTTGGACACCATCCTCAGCAAGTGGAATAACATAGTTTAAGATTTTCTTTTCACTCATGTGTCCTTCTTTTTCATGCATATCATGCATACCTTGAACAAATCCTGGTACGCCGACTTCGTCGCCTGTGTGATAATCATAGCCGGAAACAGTGTTGTAGTCATAGACAGTAGGTTTGGACCCCTTTTTTCCATCATACGTCAATGACGTACCTTCACCGCCGAGACCTGCAGCATAAGGTTCAGTAACTGCTAGTGTATAAGCAACCCCGTATGCTGCATCGGCTGAGTTTCCGCCTTCTTGAATAATTTTATTTCCGACGGCTCTCGCAATTTTATTGTTCGTTGCGACACCGTATTTCTTTTTAGCGTCTTTATGATTTTGAGAGGCTAATTTATTTTCATAAAGTTCATCTTTATCTACTTGGTCTTCTTTATTTACAAAGTAGAAGACAGTAGATACCAGCAATGTGATGATAAAAATAACTGTCAGTACCTTTTTACTATAAATGTTCATGGAAGGTATGACCTCCATTAAAAGACACGTGTTTTTCAGTTTTTAAATCATGTTTTTCATATTTATCTAAAGGTTCATTCGCATTGCTGAGGATGATCATTAAGAAAATGCTGGCGATGATTAATACAATAGCCGCATATAATAAGTAATTCTTAATTTTCATAATAGTAGCCTCCTTTAGTTTCTTTGAGTTTAATAGATGAATCGGAAATACGATTTTTCAGCTTCGTTTTCTCTACGACGTTCATGTTATCTTTAGTGATTTTATCTCCAGAAGTTTTAATGGGTGTAATCATGAAATTACTGCGATGCCCATCCCAAGATTGTTGAACAGCTAAGCCTTTTTTATTTTCAGATAAGAAGTCATCTGAAGTAACATTACCTAAACTATAGAAAATAGGTGTGTTGTGATGTTCCTCGATTTTTTGCGTAACGGTATTATGACCTAAGACCACATCAGCACCTGCTTCTGCTAGAGCGTGACCATAAGTCTTCTGACGGCTTGTAACATGTGGTTCATCTGGAATACCCCAGTCTACATTGACCACAACCATGTCATTCTCTTCTTTGAGCTTTTTCACTAATGGAATAAAGATTTTCGGGTCTAATGCGATAGATGTTGTAGCTTTATTGGCATTCGTATATTTTGAATTGATGTCTGTAAATGACACTGTTGCGATTTTCTTACCATGAATCGTTTTATGAGACACTTTACTGTTTAATGGGTTTGAACCATTACCTGTTAAAAAGTTATAACCGTATTTTTGATTGGCTTGTTTTTCAATTTGTTTCATATCTGCAAGATCTACAGCGTTGTTCGTCAAATTAAGATTCGTAAAGCCAAGTGATTTCATAAATGCGATATTATCTAAGTTCTTTTTGACATTCTTTGATGGGTTTTTAGAGACACGGTTGATGTTTAAACTTGTAGAAGCATAATCACTCTCTTTAATGATGTTATGAATCGGGTCGAACATATCGTCTAAGTCACTTTGTCTGATGTATTTATTCAAATTAACATTACCGAAGTAAGCTAAGTGAATATCATCTTTATGTTTAGCGAAGACATCGACCTTATGTGTTTTAGCAGTGGCCATGAGCGTTATGAGTAGTATCAGCGCAACGATAGACACAACTAACATATATTTAGAATTATGCTTCTTTTGATTTTTGGATTTCTTTAAAATCCAATTCTCTATATTGAAACGTTGCTTGTTAGCCATACTCTAACTCCTTCTTATTTGATAAAGCTATATGCGAATAACACGACGTACGTGATACAAGTCAGCAGCATACATGAAGCTAACGTAGTGATTGTACCTTGTTTTTGAATGGTATTCGCGATAATGCCTGGAATGACAATACCGATACCGGATATCTGCACGACCTCAAAGGGGGTCAGCGGATATATCAAGTCAAAAACGAATTTTATAATCATGCCGGTTAAAATCATTGCGGCGAATTTTCTACGTCCATAGAGTAAAGCAACTTTACTAATACCATGTGCCACAATGAAGTATGTCAGACAGCTGATAATCAGTACTGACAGCAACATAATAGGTTGATCAAATATTAAAGCTAAATAACCAGGTACTACGAGCCCTGCAGGATTGATACCGAATTTCTCAGCGAATATCAAGCTGAGTACGATACCTACAAATAATGAGAAATACAGCTCTGAACCTACCAAAATTAATCCATCCCTTCTAATAAATTCACGACTTTCTTGCCGTTACCATGAATATTGCCGACACAAAAGACAAGTGCCGATTTGGATTCCTCATAGATTGCTTGTTCTACTTCTTCGAAAGGTCTTCCTTCAAAGTTTAAGTATTTTTTATCTGGTTGAGATTTCATTACTTCTGTCACAAGCTGCGTACTCTTGCCGACACAAATTAATGTGTCGAAATCTACTTCAGTAATGAAATCTTCAGCAAAGAGTTTTGTTCTATCTAAACGGTCGCCACGACAATTCAAAATAATGACTTTCTTTTCATAGGGATATTTGTAGTCGATTACTTTTTGAAGAATCGCTTTAGATGACTGAGGTTCGTTTGCGGCGAAGGCATTAACGAAGATGTTCTTAGTATCATTCTTATGATAGTAGTGAATATGTACAGCGCCACTATCAGGTGGTGCATTTAACATACCTTCAATTGCGACATCTGGGTTTGCGCCGATTGCTTTGGCAACACCCATCGCAATCGCTACGTTGTCAGGGAAGACAATATAGTCGAATTTTCGAAGTAAATCTTCTTCGACTTTATCTCTGTCCACGACAATCGTTTCAGTGTTGCGTTTATCTGCGACTTTCTTAAAGAAGTCTGTGTAATCATCTTTCATGATGACAAGTTTCCCATTATAAGGAATCGTAGCGGTAAAGGCTTCTGCCACTTCATCTAATGTCGGACCTAATGTTTCCATATGGTCTTCCATGACATTGACGATAACGCCTACGTTTGCCTTTAGCAGCTTTTCTTGAAAGACGATTTGATAGTCTGGGTTGACGGCCATACATTCATTAACGATGGCTTTACCTTTGTTGTCGATGACATTCTGTAAAATATCCTTTTGTTCTCCAATATTCGGACCTTGCGGTTTACGAACGACTGGATATTCTTCTTCATCAAACCAATACAGCATTCGGGCATCGGTTCCTGTTGTTTTACCAATAACTTGGTAGTTATCTTCACGTAAGATGCCGTAGATTAATCGAGTAATGGTGGATTTACCACGAATACCGTTAATATTGATACGTATCGGGATTTGTTTGATACGTTTTCTATGTACCTGCATTTCTCGAATGCCGAGTACTAAAATCAATGCGGAAAATATGATTACTAATAACAAAATTTTCACCTCGTTTTTTTATCCCAAAACAGATTAATATATCAAATATTAAAAAAATCTAATTTTACTAAAATGTAAGAATGTTTATTAATTGTTAGGAAAACGTAATAAATTTTAGTTAAAACCTATCAATTAGCATTAAATGATTAAGATGTCATAATATACAGGCAAATGTGACAATTTTATAACAAGCAGTAAAAAAGCACTCAAAAAGTTGATAGGAATCACTTTTATAAAATCACCTATCATTGTTTAACAACGGTAATATTTGTAATCTATGTAACACTTTTAATTGTTGCTATAAAAATCTAAAATTTAGTTTATATGTATCAATTTATAATTACACGAAAACGGAACTATTTTAAATGTATCAAGCTTAATGTAGTGATGTATGCTATAGAAAATATTGTAAATTGCAGGTGACATTTACCATTAAAAACGGAAAATTGATAAGGAAATGAACTACTATTTAAGTAAGGTAATCTTATAAAAATTCATTTTGAGCAGACTGACTTAAATAAAGAATCAAAAAAGCTTATCGCATATATACCAGATAACTCGGGAAGAAGTTATTAACGACATTGAAGAGAGAAGGAAGAAAAGCAAATGGAAACGATCTTAGTTGAAGAACATTATATACTGACAGATGTGCAAGAAAAGGTAAGAAATTTAGTTTTAAAGGACCCTAAAGGAGTTCCAGTAGATACAATACTTTCAGCTTTAGAAAAGAAAACTGGCTTTCATGGTGAAGATGATTTAGACCAACATAAAACACGTATGAAGTTTATGAATGATAATAATGTACGTATGCAGATTTTGTCTTATGGTTATGAAGCTCCCTCACTCTTAACAGGTGAAGCAGGGATAGAATTGTGTAAGCTATGTAATGATGTGTTAGGGGAATATGTGGATTTACGTCCGACTCGTTTTCAAGGTCTGGCGGTATTGCCGATTAATGAACCAGATGCTGCAGCGCAAGAATTAAGAAGAAGTGTGAATGAGCTTGGGTTGAAAGGTGCTTTGATTGCAGGGAGAGGAGAAGATGGGACGTTCTTGGATCATCCGAAGTATGAGGGGATATTTGAAGTGGCAGCAGAATTAAATGTACCAATTTATTTACACCCAGCACCGATTAAATCAGAGGTCTACCAATCATACTACGAAAGTTCATCTTATGATGATTTAACTGCAGCAGCATTTGCGTCATTTGGCTATGGTTGGCATATGGAGACAGGAGTTCATGCAGTAAGGTTAGTGCTTTCAGGATTATTAGACCGTTATCCGAATCTACAAATCATCCTAGGTCATTGGGGTGAATTTGTACCGTTCTTCTTAGAACGTATGGATCAAACAATCATATCAGAAAAGTTAAAACAACCTATCAGTACGTATTTTAAAAATAATTTCTACATCACACCGAGTGGAATGTTATCGGAACCTCAATTTGAAATGATACGTCACTATTTCGGTATTGACCGTATCTTATATGCATCGGATTATCCATATGTAAAACCAGAGGGCTTAATGACATTTTTAGATGAATTGAATCTCACACCAGCAGAGAAAGCTAAAATTGCGTATCAAAATACGGAGCGTCTGTTTAATATTGATACTGAACAAGATTAAATAAACTGCATTATGTTATATAAAGCGAAAATAAGTACAATAAGTTTGAACATTTAATGAAAAGGATGGAGAAAGCTGATTTAGTTTGACGTGAAACATTCAGGTATTTATTGTCTTTGAAATAAAGTATACTTGACAAATCAAGTATAATAAAAAAGCATTTGAATTTACGTAAATAATAACACCTATTTTCCGTAAAGATATAAGTAGAGCCTCTATTTTTGACAGGCTCTACTTTTTATGTTCGGTTATAATAATTTAAAGTTATACTTATTTGTTTTAATCAAATAATATGAAATTAATGATAAACATATTTTAGATTGTGATAGGGTAATGATAATTTTAAGAAAACGTTTGCTTGCGATAAGGTTGTGATGACAGTATTGTCAAAATACAACTTGTGAGCGATTGTATGTTTTAAACATACAATGTTTTATAATATGTACAATTAAATATTTCGATTTGCTATTATGATATTAATGTGAGGCAAGAGAAACTTCGTAACAACTAGGAGGTCTTTGATTAGAAATGAAAGAAAAAGCAATATTAAAATCGCTTCATGTATGTTTAGGTATCAATGTTAAAGCATACGATTCTAATCTGAATGAGATACAGAAGTATACATCGAAGAAAATGATAAGCCCGCAATATAATGAACTAGATCTTATTAAATCTGTTGAAGATGAAAAGAAAAGGCATAATTACTATATTTTAACAGGTGCCATGAATGAAGTATTTCTACTTCATAACTTTGAGGACAAACACTATTTGTTTGGTCCGTTTAATGTCCATTGTTTACCACCGGACGACTTCTTTACACACTTTTTGAAACAACAAAACATCAGCATTAAATTTAAAAAGGCAATCAATGATTATGCACCGGAAATAAAGCTCTATTCTTTAGAAGACATTAGAGACATTATTAAACTAGTGCACTATCTTTTTACATTAGATCGTCAATCAGGCCCGACTTTTGAACCCATACATAACTATGTAGAAAAGTTGCAGAAAATGTTAGACGACGCTGGGTTAGAGAAATTGTTTTTTATTGAAAATGAAAGCGAACAGAATAAATTAAAGTATGAAAAGCAAGTGATGGATTTAGTGAGACAAGGTTCTATAACAAAGTTGAAGAAATCTCTATCAGATTTGGAAGGAGGAATCATGCCAACAAGTAAAAGAGATTCTATTCGCAGCGAAAAGAATTATTCGATTATAGTTTTTGAAAAATTATCACAACTCGCAATAGAATCAGGCATGGATGTATTAGAAGCAACCCGCACGAGAGACCAAATGATTATTGACAATGAAGCCGCTAAAAACTTTTCAGAAGTTATGAAAGTAAGAAATGGCGCTATCGTATTTTTCACTCAAAAAATAGGTGAAATCGTGGATGAAGAGCTCTCCCCATTTTTATCTTCAATTCTCAACTATATCAACCAGAATCTTTATAATGAAATCACGATAGAGTCGATTGCTAAAGAATTTAACATTAGCCAAACGACCTTAAATTTAAACTTTAAAAATGAACTTGGTATGACAGTCAAAAAGTATATTACTAAGTCAAAACTAGAAGATGCGAAGAAGTTATTAGATCGTAACTTAAGCATCAGTGAAATCTCCCAAATGTTAGGTTATGCAGATTCTTCTCATTTCTGTAAGAAATTTAAAAAAGAATTTGAAATGACACCTACACAGTACAGA
>NZ_PZGG01000010.1 GCF_003043455.1 Staphylococcus simulans
GGTAATGATTGCGCTTTCAGCATATAAGCGTTAGGATAAGGATGGGAGGTGTACGGAATGAAAATAGGTATTCCAAAAGAGATAAAAAATAATGAAAACAGAGTAGGTTTATCACCAAGCGGTGTTCATGCTTTAGTTGAAGCAGGGCACACAGTTAAAGTAGAGAGCAGCGCAGGTGAAGGTTCATTCTTTACAGATGAGGATTATAAAGGCGCAGGTGCAACAATTGTTGACGGACCTGGCGAAGCTTGGGATGTGGAAATGGTTATCAAAGTTAAAGAACCAATTGAACCAGAGTACAAATATTTCAAGAAAGATTTAATCTTATTCACTTATCTACACTTAGCAAACGACGAAACATTAACAAAAGAACTTGTTGATAATGAAGTCGTTGCGATTGCATACGAAACGGTGCAATTACCAGATAGATCATTACCATTACTAACACCAATGAGTGAAGTTGCAGGAAGAATGGCGACACAAATCGGTGCACAATTCTTGCAAAAATTCTATGGTGGTATGGGCGTATTGCTAGGAGGAATTCCTGGTGTACCTAAAGGTAAAGTCACAATTATCGGTGGCGGCCAAGCAGGTACAAACGCTGCGAAAATCGCTTTAGGCTTAGGTGCCGACGTAACAATCTTAGACGTTAATCCAAAACGTCTACAAGAACTTGATGACTTATTTGGCGGACGTGTGCATACAGTTATGTCTAACCCGCTAAATATCGAACAAAATGTTACGCAAAGTGATTTAGTTGTCGGAGCGGTATTAATTCCAGGCGCTAAAGCACCAAAACTTGTAACTGAACAAATGGTTAAAGATATGAAAGACGGTGCTGTATTGGTAGATATCGCTATCGACCAAGGTGGTATCTTCGAAACATCTGACCACGTTACAACGCATGATGATCCAACTTATGTTAAACATGGTGTGGTTCACTATGCAGTAGCAAACATGCCAGGTGCGGTACCACGTACTTCTACAATTGGTTTAAACAATGCGACATTACCTTATGCGTTACAAATCGCAAACAAAGGTTATTTACAAGCATTGAAAGATAACCAACCATTATCATTAGGATTGAATGTGTACGACGGTAAAGTTACAAATGAAGGTGTAGCTAACACGTTTGATCTTCCGTATACACCAGTAGATCAAGCATTAAATTAATTATTGATTTAATGGGATGTAAGGAGCGTTTAATGCTCTGAAAACATCAAAATGACGCCATCTCATCGCTGTTTGGGGTATAAACAGCGATGGGGTGGCGTCTTTCTATACATAAAAGCTTTTTAGCTCATAAAAAAGGTGAAGCATTAGCGCTCCACCTTAAATCATATTAACTATATTATTATTTATCATAGTGTGTTAAGACTTCATTGCCGTCTTTTGTTACTAAGATATCGTCTTCGATACGAACACCAACTTCACCTGGTACATACACACCAGGTTCAACAGTAACCACCATACCTGGCACAAATTTGTTTGTATTGAAACCAGCAACATCTTGGTATTCATGTTCTTCTAAGCCTAAACCATGGCCAAGGCGGTGTACGAAGTATTCACCATAACCAGCATCAGCAATAATGCCACGTGCTTTTCTATCAACGTCACCAATAACTACACCAGGTTTAATCATATCAATTGCAGCTTTTTCAGCTTCTAATACAACATCATAAACTGATTTTGCTTTTTCGCTTGGATTGCCGAAAGCAACAGTACGTGTCATATCTGAACAATAGTTTTCGTAGATAACGCCTAAGTCGAACAATACATATTCATCTTTTTGAAGTTGGCGATCTCCAGGAATACCATGTGGTGAAGCAGCGTGATCGCCAAATAAGACCATTGTATCGAAACTCATAGCACTGACACCGTAGTTTGTTTGGATTTCATATTCAATATGACGAACAACTTGTTTTTCGGTAACGCCTTCTTTTAAGAAGTCTACACCGATTTCAATACATTTATCAGCAAGTTTTGCAGCTTCTTTAATTTTATCGATTTCTTCAGGTGTTTTGACATTACGCAAATCTTTGATTGTTTGGTCAATCGGACCGAATGTTTCTACATCGAAACCTTCAATGAGTTCTTTTTGACGTTTTAATGTTAAATGATCTTCTTCTACTAAGATTTTGTCGAAGTTGTAATCAACAAGTTTAAATGGATCTTCACCATCTGCATTTCCGACAACTCTACCAGTGAACGGAGAGGCTTTAACCTCTTCTACTTCTAATTTAGGGACAAATAAAACTTCTTCACCCTCAGCAGTAATTAATAAGGCTAATAAACGTTCGTGAGGATCGCTTAAGTAGCCAGAAAAGTAGAATACGTTAAGCGGTGTCGTAATCCAAGCAGCCCCTGCATCTTGGTTACGTATTTCATTAACAATTTCTTCTGTTTTCAAAATTCTTCAACCTCCATTCATATGATTAACTTTATTTTAAGTCAAAGCTGTTCAGAATTCAAAAGCGGGAGGGTGTCATTTAGACTAAAGTGGGGTAAATGTTATACTAGAGTTAAGAATGAAGCATAAGGGGGCTTTTCAAATGGAATTATCATTTCATGGACAATCAACAATCTATTTTGAAGCAAACGGAAAGAAAGTCATCGTAGATCCATTTATAACTGGAAATGAATTATCAGATTTAAATGCAGAAGATTTAGAGGTAGATTATATTATTTTAACGCATGGTCACGCAGACCACTTCGGTGATACTGTGAAAATTGCGCAAAAAAATAATGCGACAGTTGTCGGCCTTGCAGAAGTTGCAGATTATTTATCAACTGCACAAGGTGTAGAAAATGTACACCCTATGAATATCGGAGGTAAATGGGAGTTTGATTTTGGAACAGTCAAATATGTACAAGCGTTCCATAGTTCAAGTATTACTAATGAAAACGGAATCCCAGTTTATTTAGGTTCATCAACTGGCTTAATTTTAGAAATTGAAGGTAAGACAGTTTACCATTGCGGTGACACTGGTTTATTCAGTGATATGAAATTAATCGCAGACCGTCATCCGGTCGATGTATGCTTTGTACCAATCGGTGACAATTTCACTATGGGTATTGAAGATGCCAGCTACGCGATTAACGAATTTATCAAACCGAAAATCACTGTGCCAGTGCATTACAACACATTCCCATATATCGAACAAGATCCTGAGGAATTCAAGAAATTGGTTAAAGAAGGCGAAGTGCAAATCTTAAAACCAGGTGAATCTGTAGAATTCAAATAACAGTGATAATAAAAATGCTTGTACAACTCAATGTACAAGCATTTTTTCATTATTTTACAATCAATACTGGGATATGAGCACGTTTAGCGACTTTATGGCTGACGCTGCCAAGCACAAATTTCTTTTTCTCTTGTGCTTTACGGTTACTTACTACTAAAATGTCATAGTCACCGCTATTCGCAAATTTAACAAGTTCTTCTTTTGGATTACCGCGCACAATGATTTCATCGTATTCGATGCCATATTCGTCAAGGATATCACGTGTAGGTTGTAATTCTTGACTGCGCGCTTTTGTTAATTCATTTAAATGTGTGCCGCCCTTAATAGATGCTTGTGCATCTTGTTCGGAAATCGCATTCAATAAAGTGACAATTGTGCCTTCACCAGACAATTTTCTGATATTTGCTAATGCTTTTTTGTTTTCTAAATCAGTATCAACGCCGAGTAAAATATTTTTATACATTCTCAATCCCTCCTTAATACATATTCTAATAAAAATGTGTCAACTTTTCCAATTAAATTTATTGTCAACTTAATAAACGGTGTTTAAATTACAAAATGTCAACAATTGAGTTAGGTACTCCACCTATAACATGTTAAAATTCAAGAGAGATTAACTTCGATTTTTAGACTGAATCAAGTTATAATTAATAAGAAGAGTAAGCAGAGAATGAGGGAAGTAAGTAATGACAAAACATGAACAGATTCTTGCACACATTGAATCACTCGCTGTGGGTCAGAAAATATCTGTCCGTAAAATAGCAAAAGATTTAGAGGTATCTGAAGGAACAGCTTACCGTGCAATTAAAGATGCTGAACAACTTGGACTTGTCGCAACAATTGACCGAGTCGGCACTGTAAGAATAGAAAAGAAAACAAGAGAAGAAATTGAACATTTAACGTTTGGTGAAATTGTTAAAATTATTGATGGTCAGGTACTTGCAGGTCGTAACGGTCTACATAACACACTGACTAAGTTTGCTATTGGTGCCATGAAATTAGAAAATGTGGTTAAATATCTTACTAAAAATACTTTGTTGATTGTCGGCAATAGAACTGATGTGCAATTAGAAGCACTAAGGCATGGCAGTGCTGTGTTGATTACAGGTGGCTTCAATACAACACCTGAAATTAAACGTTATGCAGATCAACACGATTTGCCAATTTTATCTTCTAACTATGATTCTTATTTAGTTGCGAACATGATCAACCGTGCGATGTATAATCAGATCATTCGTAAAGAAATCTTAATCGTTGAAGATATTGTTAAACCTGTCACTGAAGAGACTGTGTTGAAAGAAACAATGAAAGTTGCAGATGTCAAAAGCCGTTCGCAAGAAACAGGCCATTCAAGATTCCCAGTTGTCGATGATAATTTTAAATTAATAGGTATAGTGACAAGTAAAGATATTATCGCGAAAGATTCAGAAGAGTATCTTTATAAAGTGATGACAAAGCCGGTATTAAATGTGCAAGTGTCAACTACAGTTGCGACATGTGCACATATGATGATTTGGGAAGGTATCGAGTTACTGCCAGTCACAACAATCAATAAGAAATTGCTAGGTGTAGTGTCGCGCGAAGATGTATTGCGCGCAATGCAGTTGTTAGGACGTCAACCGCAAGTCGGTGAAACCATTAACGATCAAGTCGGCAAGTACATTTCTATTAATAAAGATAAAATTACAGTAGATGTCGCACCTCAGCTGACAAGCCAATATGGGACGTTAAGTAAAGGTGCCTTTGTCGCAATTATTGAAGAAACGATTCGTTATAAGATGCGTCAAATCAAAAAACAAGAAGTTATGATTGAAAGCTTAAGCATTATTTACATGAAGACGGTTTCCATTGAAACTGAACTTGAAATCAATTATGACATGTTAGATGTAGGTCGTCATTTTGCCAAAATTGAAGTCAGTATGCGCGAAGGACAACAAGACGTAGCTAAAGCACTGATTATATGCCAAATGCTAGAAAGCTGATGTACTGCATCAACAATGAACGAAGGAGTAATGATATGAATACATTTAATGAAATTATGAACCGAATTGAACAAGAAGATACAATTATTATCCATCGACATGTTCGGCCAGATCCAGATGCCTATGGTTCTCAATTAGGTTTAAAATCTTATTTACGACTAAAATTTCCAGATAAACAGATTTATGCTGTAGGCGAAAGTGAACCTTCTTTAGACTTTATGGGTACATTTGATGCAGTTAGTGATGACACATACAAAGATGCGTTAGTCATCGTATGTGATACAGCCAATGCACCGCGTATTGATGACCAACGCTATGCAAATGGTAAAAGCTTAATCAAAATCGATCATCATCCAGCACTAGATCAATATGGAGCGTTAAATTATGTGAACACTGAGGCTTCATCCACAAGTGAAATCATCTTTGATATTATTGCGCATTTTAATGATGCCTCAATAATTAATGCTGAGACAGCACGTTTACTATATTTAGGTATTGTCGGAGATACTGGACGCTTCTTATTCAGCAATACAACAGTGCATACAATGGAAGTTGCAGCTCAGCTTTTAAAATATCCATTCGACCATACTGCAGAGTTAAATAAAATGGCTGAAAAAGATCCTAAACTGATGCCGTTCCAAGGTTATGTACTTCAAAATTTTGAAATGAATGATAATGGCTTTGCGAAAGTTCAAATTACACAAGAGGTATTAAAACAATTTGATATCAAACCGAATGAAGCTTCTCAATTTGTAAATACAATTGCTGATTTACGAGGTTTGAAAATTTGGGTCTTTGCAGTAGATGAAGGTGAAGATATTCGTTGTCGTTTGCGTTCTAAAAAAATTGTCATCAATGATGTTGCACAACAATTCGGAGGCGGCGGTCATCCGAATGCATCTGGCGTAACTGTATACAGTTGGGATGAATTTGACCGTTTAGCAGAAGCTTTAAATCAAAAATTAATCGACTAAGATTATAAATGAAAAGGAGGGACACGAAACATGAAGGCACATCTGAATATCCATACAGCATATGATTTATTAGAATCAAGCTTACGTATTTCTGACATTGTTGAAAAAGCGATAAAAGAAGACTACCAAGCTTTGGCTCTGACAGATAGAAACGTCTTGTATGCGGTCCCTCAATTTTATGATGCATGCAGACAAGCAGGCATCAAACCTATTATCGGTATGACGGTAGATTTAAGTGACGGTTTAACTGAGTTAGAAACAGTTTTATTAGCTAAAAACAACCAAGGATTGAAATCTCTCTATCAACTTTCTTCAGCAATTAAAATACAAGATAAGCGCACAATTTCTACGGAATGGCTAAAACATTATCAAAATGATTTAGTCATTATTTTTAAGCGTGTAAAGGCCGAACAAATGAATTTAGCTGAAATGTTTAGTAACCATCCGGACGTTTTTACAGATCATTTGAGCAGTGGGGCTGCAGAGCAATTAGATTTTAATCAAGTTTTAATGCAAGAAGCCAAATATCTTGATGAAGAAGATGCTGAAACTGTCAGTGCATTACAAGCGATTAAAAACAATGAAGCCTTAGATTTAGTTAATACAGGCAGTGAACAACATGCACATTTTTATGGTCAAGCGGATATTGACCGTTTAAGTTTATCTCAAGATATTATCGACAATACGAATGCGCTTGCTGAGCTATGTAATATTACGATTGAATATCATCAGTCTCTCTTACCGCAATACGAAACACCTGATAATATTCCTTCAAAAGATTATTTATATCAATTGTTAGATAACGCAATCAAACGCATGAATTTAGATAATCCGCGCTATCGAGAACGTTTAGACTATGAATTTGATGTCATTACAAAAATGGGGTATGAAGATTACTTCCTAATCGTTAGTGATTTGATTCATTATGCGAAAACGCAAGATGTGATGGTTGGTCCTGGTCGTGGCTCTTCTGCAGGTTCTTTAATCAGTTACTTATTGAATATCACAACAATTGATCCGTTAAAATATAATCTGTTATTTGAAAGATTCTTAAACCCAGAACGTGTCACAATGCCAGATATCGACATTGACTTTGAAGATACAAAACGTGAACGAGTGATTGAATACGTGCAACAAAAATATGGAGATTACCATGTCTCAGGTATTGTCACTTTCGGACATTTACAAGCGAAGGCAGTCGCAAGAGATGTAGGTCGTATAATGGGATTTGAAGAAAAAACACTGAGTGAAATTTCTCATTTGATTCCTTCTAAACCAGGTGTAACTTTAAATGAAGCTTATGAAGCAGAATCGTTTAAAGATTTTGTACACCGCAATCATAGACATGAAATGTGGTTCGAACTCAGTAAGAAATTAGAAGGCTTACCAAGACATACATCAACACATGCGGCTGGGATTATCATCAACGAACGTCCATTGTATCAGTATGTACCGTTATTAATGGGAGATACTGGATTATTAACACAGTGGACGATGACGGAAGATGAACGTCTTGGTTTATTGAAAATCGACTTTTTAGGTCTTAGAAATTTATCTATAATCCACCAAATCATTAACCAAGTTAAAAAAGATTTGAATATCGATATCGACATAGAAGCCATACCTTTTAATGATGAAAAAGTATTTAAAATGTTGTCATTAGGTGAAACAACAGGTTTATTCCAATTAGAATCAGACGGTGTGAGAGATGCATTAAGACGTTTACAACCGCAACACTTTGAAGATATAGTCGCAATGACTTCGTTATATCGTCCAGGTCCGATGGAGGAAATACCAACTTATATCGCAAGACGTCACGATCCTTCTAAAGTAGCATATCTGCATCCTGATTTAGAGCCGATTTTAAAATCAACATACGGCGTTATTATTTATCAAGAACAGATTATGCAGATTGCAAGCAAATTCGCTGGCTTTAGTTATGGAGAAGCGGATATTTTACGTCGAGCAATGAGTAAAAAGAATCGTGCAGTCTTAGAAAATGAGCGCCAACACTTTATCGAAGGGGCAAGTCAAAATGGTTATTCAGAGCAACTGAGTAAACAAATCTTTGACTTGATTCTTAAATTCGCTGATTATGGTTTCCCGCGTGCACATGCGGTGAGTTATTCCAAAGTAGCTTATACAATGGCGTATTTAAAAGTACATTACACAAATTACTTTTACGCCAATATATTAACAAATGTGATAGGCAGTGAGAAAAAAACTGAGCAGATGATTGCTGAAGCTAAAACCATGAACTTGAAGATTCTGCCACCTGATATCAATGAAAGTCATTGGTATTATAAAGCAGCTGAACAAGGCATTTATTTATCATTAGGTACAATTAAAGGTGTCGGTTATCAAAGTGTTAAAGCAATTGTAGATGAGCGTTATCAAAATGGACGTTACAAAGACTTCTTTGATTTCACACGCAGGTTATCTGGAAGAGTTAAAACAAGAAAACTATTAGAAGCACTCATTTTAGTAGGGGCATTTGATCAATTCGGAGAAACACGTGCTACACTTCTTGGAACGCTAGATGAAGTCTTAGATTCCTCAAGCCAAGTTGAACAGGACGCTTTAATCTTCGACTTTGTTACACCGAAGTTAGAGTATCAACAAAAAGAGGAGTTGCCTGACTTAGCTTTAAGTAATTTTGAAAAAGAATACTTAGGATTTTATATTACCAAACATCCAATGGAAAAATTGTTTGATTCAAAACAGTTTCTTGGCATTTATAAATTAAATAATGCGAGCAATTATCAACCCGTACTTGTACAAATGGATACTCTTAGACGTATTCGTACAAAAAAAGGACAACCTATGGCTTTTGCGACTTTAAACGATGGTGAGCATACATTAGATGGCGTTATTTTCCCTGATACGTTTCAACGTTATGAAACAGTACTATTAGAAGAAAAACCGTTTATTGTAAAAGGGAAGTTTGAAAACCGTAATCAAAAACATCAACTCATCATTAATGAAGTACAACCATTAGAAGCTTATGAAAAAATGATGTTTGAAAAAGCAACGCGTATTGTTTTAAGAAAAATTAACGTTGATGATTTAGAGTTTGATAGAGAAATCTCAGAAACACGTCAACAGCTTCCAATTTATTACTATGATGAAAAGAACAATCAAATGAGACAAGTTGGAAGGATTGAGCGCGATGTTGAGACGATTGAAAGATTGGTTGAACAAATTGCACCTGAAAATATTCGCTTAATGTAATTTTAAGTCTGTGACAATGGTTCACATTCGTTACAGACTTTTAAAATTTTTAGCGTTTCATTGACAAAATTAAGGAAATTAATAATTTGACCCATGAGAATCAGTGCAATAATGACATCTGTGTTATAATCAGTACATAAAATTCAGAGTAGTACTAATATCGAAAGTTTAATTGTAAATTTTCGGTAAAATAATGAAACAACTAAGTGATTTATTGAACATAAAACGAGTGAATTTATTTCGATATAACGAAACAAAACAAAGGAGCGATTGGTTTGTCATTAAGAGACGATGCTTTAGAAATGCATAAAAGAAATCAAGGTAAATTTGATGTTACACCCAAAGTAAAAGTTACAAATAAAGAAGAATTAAGCTTAGCTTATTCTCCTGGTGTTGCAGAACCATGTAAAGAGATTTACGAGGATCCTCGTAAAGTCTATGATTATACATCAAAAGGCAATACTGTAGCAGTAGTGACAGATGGCACTGCGGTATTAGGTTTAGGTAATATTGGGCCTGAAGCAAGTATTCCTGTAATGGAAGGTAAAGCAGTTCTATTCAAAAGCTTTGCGGGAGTCAGCGGTGTACCAATAGCTTTAAATACGACAGATACAGAAGAAATTATCAAAACTGTTAAATTATTAGAACCGAATTATGGCGGTATCAACTTAGAAGATATTTCTGCACCACGCTGTTTTGAAATTGAAAATCGTTTGAAGAAAGAAACAAAAATTCCAGTCTTCCACGATGATCAGCATGGGACAGCAATTGTCACAATGGCAGGGTTGATTAATGCCTTAAGAATCACTGATAAATCTTTATCAGATATCAAAGTAGTATTAAATGGTGCAGGAGCTGCAGGTATTGCGATTGTGAAGTTGTTGTATTCATACGGTGTGCGCAATATGATTATGTGTGACTCTAAAGGGGCTATTTATAAAGGACGTCCGCATGGTATGAATGAAACGAAAGAATTCGTAGCAGAATGGACAAATAAAGATAAGCAAGAAGGTAAATTAGCGGATGTTATCGAAGACGCTGATGTCTTTATCGGTGTTTCTGTTGCCAATGCATTATCTCAAGATATGGTAAAATCAATGAATAAAGATAGTATTATTTTCGCGATGGCAAACCCTAATCCGGAAATTAATCCAGATGATGCGAAAGCGGCAGGAGCAAAAGTAATTGGAACAGGGCGTTCAGATTATCCGAACCAAATTAATAACGTGTTAGCTTTCCCAGGCATCTTTAGAGGGGCTTTAGATGTACGCGCGACACATATTAATGAAAAAATGAAACAAGCCGCTGTACAAGCAATCGCTAATTTAATTGCGCCGGATGAGTTATCGCCAGAATACTGTATTCCAGCGCCATTTGATAAACGTGTAGCACCATCGGTTGCACGTAATGTAGCAAAAGCTGCTATGGAATCTGGAGTTGCTAGGGTTGAAGTTGATCCAGATGAAATATACAATAAAACGATGAGATTAACTGATATTAAATAGATTATTTTTACAAAGTGCTGTTATGTCTTTAAATCAACATAATAGTGATGTGGAGGTTGACCAATGTTTAAAGATTTTTTCAATCGAGGCAGTAAAAAGAAAAAATATGTAACTGTCCAAGATTCAAAACAGAATGACGTTCCATCAGGTATCATGACTAAATGTCCGAAATGTAAAAAAATCATGTATACAAAAGAACTTTCTGAAAACCTCAATGTATGTTTCAATTGTGATCATCACTTATCATTGACTGCATATAAACGTATTGAAGCGATTTCAGATGAGGGAACATTTAAAGAGTTTGATAAAGGAATGACATCTGCCAATCCTTTAGACTTTCCTGGTTACGAAGAAAAAATTCAAAAAGATCAAAGCAAAACTGACTTGAATGAAGCGGTAGTCACTGGAACAGCCGAATTAGACGGTACAAAATACGGTGTTGCAGTGATGGATTCACGTTTCAGAATGGGGAGCATGGGTTCTGTAGTCGGCGAGAAAATCTGCCGTATTATTGATTATTGTACAGAACAACGTTTACCATTTATTTTATTTTCTGCAAGTGGCGGTGCCAGAATGCAAGAGGGTATTATTTCATTAATGCAAATGGGTAAAACAAGTGTTTCATTGAAACGTCATTCTGATGCGGGCTTATTATACATTTCATATATGACACACCCTACTACAGGCGGTGTTTCAGCCAGCTTTGCATCTGTTGGTGATATCAACTTATCAGAGCCACGTGCTTTAATTGGTTTTGCGGGCCGTCGTGTCATTGAGCAGACAATTAATGAAAAATTGCCGGATGATTTCCAAACTGCGGAATTCTTATTAGAACACGGTCAATTAGATAAAGTAGTACATCGTAAAGATATGCGTGCTACTTTAAGTCAATTATTGAAAATGCATACAGGACAAGAGGTGAGTAAAGATGCTTGATTTTGAAAAGCCGTTATTTGATATTAAAAATAAAATAGATGCTTTGAAAGAATCACAAGAGAAAAACGATGTAGATTTGCAAGAAGAGATTGATATGTTAGAAGCTTCTCTAGAACGTGAAACTGAAAAAATTTACAAGCATCTTAAACCTTGGGATCGTGTTCAATTAGCTAGATTGCAAGAGCGACCTACTACACTAGATTATATTCCATACATTTTCGATGATTTTATGGAATTGCATGGGGACAGAAATTTCAGAGATGATCCAGCAATGATAGGCGGTATTGGTTATTTAAACGGTCAGCCGGTCACTATAGTTGGACAGCAACGTGGTAAAGATACGAAAGATAATATTTATCGTAATTTCGGTATGGCACATCCAGAAGGGTATCGTAAAGCGTTACGTTTAATGAAACAAGCAGAAAAATTCAACAGACCTATCTTTACGTTTATTGATACAAAAGGTGCATACCCTGGTAAATCTGCTGAAGAACGAGGTCAAAGTGAATCAATTGCTAAAAACTTAATTGAAATGTCAAGCTTGAAAGTGCCTGTCATTACATTAGTTATTGGTGAAGGCGGAAGCGGCGGTGCCTTAGGTATAGGTATCGCAAACAGAGTATTGATGCTTGAAAACAGTACGTACTCAGTTATTTCACCTGAAGGCGCAGCAGCGTTACTATGGAAAGATAGTAACCTTTCAAAGATTGCTGCTGAAACAATGAAAATTACAGCACCTGATTTAAAAGAATTAGGTGTCATTGATGAAGTAATTACAGAACCGCTTGGCGGCGCACATAAAGATATTGAACAACAAGCGAGCAGTATTAAAAAAGCATTTGTTTCTCATTTAGATGCATTGAAAAAATTAGATGGGCCAGCATTAGCTGCTGATCGATTTGATAAATTCCGTCAAATGGGTGAATATAAAGAACAATAAGGGAAAAGGATTCTATACTTCTATTTTAGGGAAGAGTGTAGAATCCTTTTCGTTTTGTATTTAAGAATTAATCACGGTATGATAGTTAAAAATCACAGAAATTGGAAAATTCAGACTGTAAAAATATGTCTATTGAAACCATATTAAATAAAAAGTGTGGCTATATTTCGAAAATAGAAATATAAAACGTTTACATTATGGATTGCATGGTATTTTTATGGATAACCACGCTATTTTATGGTATTTTTAATGTAAATCATACAAGTTAGGAAGGTCAGTTGTCATGAAAAAAATTGCAGTTTTGACTAGTGGTGGAGACGCTCCGGGAATGAACGCTGCTGTTCGAGCAGTTGTGCGTACTGCCATTTATAATGGGATTGAAGTTTACGGTGTGTATCAAGGCTACCTCGGATTGATAAATGATGATCTTAAAAAGCTTGAACTAGGATCAGTGGGAGATACAATTCAAAGAGGAGGTACATTCCTTTACTCTGCACGTTGCCCAGAATTCAAGGACAAAGAAGTACGTGCGAAAGCAATTAACAACTTAAGAAGTCATGGTATTGACGGATTAGTTGTTATCGGCGGTGACGGTAGTTACCGTGGTGCACAACGTATCAGTGAAGAATGCCCAGAAATTCAAACTATCGGTATTCCGGGAACAATCGATAATGATATTCCAGGTACAGACTTCACAATTGGTTTTGACACAGCACTCAATACAATTATTGATTCTGTCGATAAAATCAGAGACACTGCATCAAGTCACGCGAGAACATTTATTATCGAAGTTATGGGTCGTGATTGTGGTGACCTTGCATTGTGGGCTGGTTTAGCTGTCGGTGCAGAAACAATCCTCGTTCCAGAAGTAAAAACAGATATCAAAGATATCGCAGAAAAAATAGAAGCCGGTATTAAAAGAGGTAAAAAACATTCTATCGTTATGGTAGCTGAAGGTGTTATGTCAGGACAAGAATGTGCAGAAGAATTAGCTAAATACATCCATGTAGATGGACGTGTATCTGTACTTGGTCATATCCAACGTGGTGGTAGCCCGACTGGACAAGACAGAGTGTTGGCATCAAGACTTGGCGGTCATGCTGTAGAATTATTAATTGAAGGTAAAACAGCATTGGGAGTTGGCATTAAACAAAATGAATTAACTCAAACACCATTTGATGATATCTTCAGTAATAAAGGTAGTAAGTTTAATTTTAATATGTATGAGTTAGCACAAGAATTATCAATTTAATGATAGATTTAGTGAAATTTTTAGGAGGCTTTTATAATGAGAAAAACTAAAATCGTTTGTACGATTGGACCTGCATCAGAATCTGAAGAAATGTTAGAAAAATTAATGAACGCTGGCATGAACGTTGCCCGTTTGAACTTCTCTCACGGTGATCACGCTGAACATAAAGTTCGTATTGACCGCATCAGAGAAGTTGCACAACGTTTAGATAAAACTATCGCAATCATGCTTGACACTAAAGGACCTGAAATAAGAACACACAACATGAAAGATGGCGTAATCTTCTTAGAAAAAGGTAACGACGTTATCGTAAGCATGGAAGAAGTTTTAGGTACAGCTGATAAATTTTCTGTGACTTATGCAGATTTAATCAACGACATTGAAATCGGTTCATATATTTTATTAGACGATGGTTTAGTAGAATTAGAAGTTAAAGAAATCGATAAAGATAAAGGCGAAGTTTTATGTGAAGTCCTCAACTCAGGTGAAATTAAAAATAAAAAAGGTGTTAACTTACCAAACGTTAAAGTTAACTTACCTGGTATTACTGATAAAGATGCTGATGATATCCGCTTCGGTATCGATCAAAACATCGACTTAATCGCAGCAAGCTTTGTACGTCGCCCAAGTGACGTTTTAGATATCCGTAAAATTTTAGAAGAAGAACGCAACACTAATATCCAAATTCTTCCTAAAATTGAAAACCAAGAAGGTATCGACAACATTAAAGAAATTCTTGAAGTTTCTGATGGTTTAATGGTAGCACGTGGTGACATGGGTGTTGAAATTCCACCTGAAAATGTACCAGTTATCCAAAAAGACCTTATCAGACAATGTAATAAATTAGGTAAACCAGTTATTACTGCAACTCAAATGTTAGACTCTATGCAACGTAACCCACGTGCAACAAGAGCCGAAGCAAGTGACGTAGCCAACGCTATCTATGATGGTACAGATGCAGTTATGTTATCTGGTGAAACTGCTGCTGGTTTATATCCAGAAGAAGCTGTTAAAGCAATGAGAAACATTGCAGTTGCAGCTGAAGCAGCTCAAAACTACAAAAAATTATTAAATGACCGTACTAAATTAGAAGAAACTAACTTAGTAAATGCAATCGGTGTTTCTGTAGCACATACTGCACTTAACTTAAAAGTTAAAGCAATCGTAGCTGCAACTGAAAGTGGTTCAACTGCAAGAACTATTTCTAAATTCCGTCCACATTCAGACATCATCGCTGTAACACCAAACCCAGAAACAGCACGTCAATTAGCATTAGTATGGGGCGTATTCCCAGTTGTTAAAAAAGGACGCAAAACTACTGACGCATTACTTAACAATGCAGTAGCAACAGCAATCGAAACTGGCCGCGTTCAAAATGGTGACTTATTAATCATCACTGCTGGTGTTCCAACTGGTGAAAAAGGTACAACTAACATGATGAAATTACACTTAGTTGGCGACGAACTTGTTAAAGGTCAAGGTGTAGGTCGTAACTCAGTAGTAGGTAACGCAGTTGTTGTAAACGAAGCTTCTGAATTAGAAGGCAGAGATCTTTCAAACTCAGTTATCGTTACACATTCTACAGACGAAACATTCGTACCTTATGTAGAACAAGCTGCTGGTTTAGTAGCTGAAGAAGCTGGTATCACATCACCAAGTGCAATTATCGGTTTAGAACAAGGTATCCCAACAATCGTTGGTGCTAAAAACGCAACTAAATTAATCGCTGATGATGTTACAATCACAGTAGATGCAAACACTGGCCGTGTTTACGACGGTTATGCAAACGTACTTTAATCTTTAAGGTATTCACATTAAACATTCAATATACAAGCTGTCTGTTCCATTGGAGCAGGCAGTTTTTTTAATTGGATTATATTTTGAGTCTGTCTCTAAATATATGATCTATTACTAATTTGAATGCATTGTCATACACTGTTTTAAGTACATTTAAGACAACGACTACAAGACATTTAATAATGGGTATTAGACTGAATCTATATGGCGGTATTTGGGGAGTAAGAGGGGATAAAAGATGCGCACAAAGCAAAATGCGCTTACTCTTAAAGTGAGTAAACGCATTTTGTTAGGGTGCGTATTTTTAATTTTTTATGATTGATGTTTCTTAAGTTGTTGTGTGTATCTCCAGTACATGAATCCTAATAGGACAAACCAGATTGGAGATAAAAATACTGCAGTTCTCGTTACCGGGTTAACGAACAATAATGCGAATACAAAGATAAAGAAGATTAAAATCATGTATCCTGAGAAACGTCCACCAGGTAATTTATAAATTGAATTTTTGTGTGCTTGTGGATTACGTCTTTGATAATTAATATAAGCAACGATAATCAATGCCCAAACGACTAAGAATAATACAGTTGAAACTGTTGTTACATATGTGAATACTAATGTTGCATCTGGGAAGATATAGTTCAATAATGCTGCGATAAGTAATAACGCACATGAAACAAAGATAGCAATGTGCGGCACACCATTTTTATTTGTTTTATTGAAAACAGGTGGTGCTTGTTCTTGTCTTGATAAACCGAATAACATACGGCTGTTTGAGAAAATACCACTATTACAAGATGATGCGGCAGCTGTCAGTACTACAAAGTTAATGATACCTGCTGCGAAAGGTATTCCGACTAACGCGAACAATCTAACGAATGGACTGTCAGAAGGGTCTACTTTATACCAAGGAATAATTGACATAATTACCGCAAGTGATCCTACATAGAAAAGTAAGATACGTACAGGTACACTATTAATCGCTTTTGGAATAATCTTTTCAGGGTCTTTCGTTTCACCAGCAGTTACACCAATCAACTCAATCCCTACGAATGAGAAGAGTGCCATTTGGAATGACATGAAAAAGCCTGATACCCCTTTAGGGAAAATACCATGGTCATATAAATGAGCAAAGCTTGCATGACCGAATTTAGTTTCATAAGCTACGAAGATCATACCTAATCCGACAACAATCAATACAATGATTGTCGCAACTTTGATAATCGCAAACCAGAATTCTAATTCTCCAAAAAGTTTTGCGCTTAATAAGTTGAATGCCATTAACACTAGTACACAGACTAATGCGCTGACCCAGTTAGGAATTTCAGGCCACCAGAAACTGACATACTTCGCAACGGCTGTTACTTCTGCCATCCCTGTGATAATCCAACAAAACCAATATGTCCAACCCGTCACAAAGCCTGCAAAGGGTCCGATATATTCATTGGTCACATCTGCGAATGATTTAAATTTTGTATTTGAAATTAAGATTTCCCCTAAGCCTCTCATAAACATAAACAACATTAAACCAATAATGATGTAGGTTAATAAAATCGAAGGTCCCGTCATCGCAATCGTTTGTCCTGCCCCTAAGAACAATCCAGTACCGATCGCACCGCCAATTGCGATTAACTGTATGTGCCGATTGCTTAATTCTCTTTGTAAATTGTTTGCCATAAATTAATTCAACTCCCTTTTTGCACCTTAATAATATTATGCACATATCCATAGAATATGACAAATGGTTTTTAAAAATATTGAGAATTTTCATGTAATTATCAATGAATATAAGTTATGATGAATGATAATAAATTAAAAATAATCCGTTAATTTACATGGGTTTTAGTTACTTAAAACTATAAAAATGTAATATAATACCAATAATGGCAATGAGATGTGGTCTGAACAGGGTGTTTTAGCTGTTTGAGTAATGTAACCGCTTTATACATAGTTTCGAAATTGTTCACAAAACCGTTAATATTGGATATAATACTAAATGAAAGCCATTTCAATTTGTTATAGAAAAGGGGAAATTAATATGGCAGAATTGCATAAAGGTTTAGAAGGGGTAATTGCAGCTGAAACAAAGGTAAGCTCAATTATCGATAGCCAACTGACATATGCTGGTTACGACATCGATGATTTAGCAGAAAACGCATTATTTGAGGAAGTTGTATTTTTATTATGGAACTACAGACTTCCGACGCAAGACGAATTGAACAAGTTGCAAGAAAAATTATACGAATATGCGAAGTTAGACCAAAAAGTTTATGAGCATTTCGAAGATTATGCAACGGATGACGTTCATCCAATGACAGCATTAAGAACTTCAGTTTCTTATATTGCACACTTTGATGAGAATGCAGAATCAGAAACTGATGAAGAAAAATTAGAACGTGCAATCAGAATTCAAGCAAAAATGGCATCACTAGTAACGGCATTTGAACGTGTAAGACAAGGAAAAGAACCAGTTTATCCTAAACAAGGATTAAACTATGCAGCTAACTTCTTATATATGTTGCGCGGTGAAGAACCAACTGACATTGAAGTTGAAGCATTTAACAAAGCATTAGTATTACATGCAGACCATGAATTGAATGCTTCTGCATTTACAGCACGTTGTGCAGTATCATCTTTATCAGATATGTATTCAGGTATTGTTGCTGCAGTAGGTTCATTAAAAGGGCCTTTACACGGTGGCGCAAACGAGCGTGTAATGAACATGCTGTCTGAAATCCATTCAGTGGATGAAGTTGAACCATATATTGATAATAAATTGAAAAACAAAGAGAAAATCATGGGATTCGGACACCGTGTATATAAAGACGGAGATCCACGTGCAAAATATTTAAAAACTATGAGTAAAAAAATTACTGATGAGACAGGACAAAAACATCTATATGATATCTCAGTAGCAATTGAAGATTTAATGAAAGAACGCACTGGCATCATTGCTAACGTTGACTTCTATAGTGCGACTGTTTATCACAGTATGAACATTCCACATGATTTATTTACACCGATTTTCGCAGTAAGTCGTTCTGCAGGTTGGTTAGCACACATTTTCGAACAATATAGAGATAATCGTATTATGAGACCACGTGCTCAGTACATTGGTGAAACAAATCGTAAGTATTTACCAATTGAAGAGCGCTAAGTTTTAACAGCGACATTCTTGAATCATTTATCACAAAATTTATTTAACGGAGGAATTTAGAATGGCACCAGAAAAAATTGTTAAACAAGAAGACGGTTTATTAGTACCGAATAATCCTATTATTCCATTTATCATCGGCGATGGTATTGGACCAGATATCTGGAGAGCATCTAGCCGTGTATTAGATGCAGCGGTTGAAAAAGCTTATAATGGTGAGAAAAAAATCGAATGGAAAGAAATCTTAGCTGGTCAAAAAGCATATGATGAAACTGGCGAATGGTTACCACAAGAAACTTTAGATACGATTGAAGAATATTTAATCGCTATCAAAGGACCTTTAACAACACCAATCGGTGGCGGTATTCGTTCATTAAACGTGGCATTACGTCAAACATTAGACTTATACGCTTGCTTACGTCCAGTACGTTGGTTCAAAGGTGTTCCATCTCCTGTTAAGCGTCCAGAAGACACTGACATGGTAATCTTCCGTGAAAATACTGAAGATATCTATGCAGGTATCGAATTTAAAGAAGGTACACCAGAAGCTAAGAAATTAATCGACTTCTTACAAGATGAAATGGGAGCTAAAAATATCCGCTTCCCAGAAACTTCTGGTATCGGTGTAAAACCTGTATCTAAAGAAGGTACTGAACGTTTAGTACGTTCAGCTATCCAATACGCGATTGATAACAATCGTAAATCAGTAACATTAGTGCACAAAGGTAACATCATGAAGTTTACTGAAGGTGCATTCAAACAATGGGGTTATGACTTAGCTGAAAGTGAATTTGGCGACAAAGTCTTCACTTGGCAACAACATGACCGCTTAGTAGATGAAAAAGGTAAAGAAGAAGCGGACAAAATTCAAGATCAAGCAGTTGCAGATGGTAAAATCATTATCAAAGACTCAATTGCTGACATCTTCTTACAACAAATCTTAACGCGTCCAGCTGAATATGATGTAGTAGCAACTATGAACTTAAATGGTGACTACATTTCTGACGCGTTAGCAGCACAAGTCGGCGGTATCGGTATTGCACCAGGTGCAAACATCAACTACGATACTGGTCACGCTATCTTTGAAGCAACTCATGGTACTGCACCTAAATATGCAGACCAAGATAAAGTAAACCCATCTTCAGAATTATTAAGTGCAGTATTAATGTTAGAACACTTAGGTTGGCAAGAAGCAGCTGACTTAATTACAGATTCAATTGAAAAAACAATTGCATCTAAAGTTGTAACATATGACTTCGCACGTATGATGGATGGCGCTAAAGAAGTCAAAACTTCTGAGTTTGCTGATGAATTAATCAAAAATCTATAAGCTTTAAATGTTTTCAAGCTATACTGCTCTACTAAGGGCGGTATAGCTTTATTTTTTGGATAATTTATCTTGTTAAGCGAATGTTAAGTTTATGTAAAGATGTTTCGTAGTATGTTATCTTTTTGAAAATATAAGTTATAATTAAGATGAAAAATACACAGGGGGTAAGACTATGACACAAAAAATTTTAGTAGTCGATGATGAACAATCAATTGTAACTTTGCTGAAATACAATTTAGAAACAGCAGGTTATTTAGTAGAAGTTGCTTATGATGGTGAAGAAGCACTTCAAAAACTGAATGCCGTACAACCAGATTTAGTCGTATTAGACGTAATGTTGCCAAAGTTGGACGGTATTGAAGTTTGTAAAACGATTCGTTCAGACCGAAATCTTGTTCCTATCTTAATGTTGACTGCCAAAGATGACGAGTTTGATCGCGTATTAGGCTTGGAACTCGGTGCAGATGATTATATGACGAAGCCGTTCTCACCAAGAGAAGTGGTGGCACGCGTGAAAGCCATTCTACGCAGATCTAAACAAGTTCACAGTCAAAAAGAAGAAGAAACAGATAGTGAAGATGTAGTAATCGGTTCAATTAAAATCAGACCTGAATACTTTGAAGTATATAAAAATAATGAGCTGTTAGAATTGACCCCTAAGGAATTTGAATTACTTCTTTATTTAATCGAACGCCAAGGTCGCGTCATTACAAGAGAACATATGTTGAACTCTGTTTGGAATTATGAATTTACTGGAGATTCCAGAATTGTTGATGTGCATATCAGTCACTTAAGAGATAAATTAGAGGAAAACCCTAAGCAGCCAAAACTTATTAAAACGGTTCGTGGATTAGGCTATAAACTAGAAAGACCTAAATCTGCAAATTGAAGTTTTACACAAGATTACTGCTGACGTTAGCCATCTTGATTATCTCTTGTCTTGTTGCTTTAGGATTACTGATTAATCATGCGATTTACACCACTATTTCATCTAGAGATGCTGAAAATCTAAAGCATGATGCCGAACGTATCAACAAGACTTATAAAGCACATCATGAAGCCGCATTAAAAGAATACGCACACTTAAATAATTTTACAATATCCATACATAGCAATGATGGAGGTAAAACATTATTTAAATCAGATAAAAAAGTACCCGCAAATCCAAACATCAATGTAGTTGGTAATCCATCTAATCTACTTTATGATACGCATCAAGACAATCGAAGATTTACTTATAAATATATTAGTAATGATCATTTTATTATAATTACAGGTTACGATAATGAAATTACACAACTACAATTTGAAGCTTGGAAATATATTGCGATGATTGGTTTATTCATTATTGCCTTAGTCTTTTTAATTGTTAGAAATATTAATCGCACATATATCAGACCAATTAATGATGTAACTTATGCGACGAAACTCTTAGCGCAAGGGCACTATCACATCAGAGTACCTGAAAGTAATGTGAAAGAAACACGAGATTTATTTGTGACAACGAATGAATTAGCCCGTCGTCTACAAAAAATGTATAATGAACAAAAAATTCAATCCAATCGTTTAAAAACGACACTTGAGAACATTCCAAGTTCTGTTTTAATGATTGATAAATACGGTAAAATTGTCATTGCGAACACAGCTTATTATGAAATGTTCAATCCTGAAACAAACGTCGTCAATCAAAATTATAATCGTGTTATTAAAGGCAAACTGAATACTTTAATTATAGATGCCTTTAAAACTGAAAAAACGATGAATGAACAAGTAAAAGTTTATTTGAATAACGTGCATGAACGTTATTTTGATACAGTTTGTGTACCGATTCTATCCCGTAAAAAGAAAAGAATGCAAGGGATGGTTGTCGTTCTGCATGATATTACCAGCTTGAAAAAGTTAGAGAATTTACGTCGTGAATTTGTCGCAAATGTCTCTCACGAGCTGAAAACGCCAATTACATCAATCAAAGGTTTTGCGGAAACATTAATTGACGGCGCAAAAAATGATGAAACGACATTGGATGAATTCTTAAATATTATCTTGAAAGAGTCTAATCGTATTGAGTCATTAGTCGAAGATTTATTAGACTTATCACATATTGAACAACAAAAAGAAGTTGAAACAGAACCTGTAGATCTATCTGAAGTAACAAGAAATACAGTGAAAACTTTATATACAAATGGTAAAAAGAAAAATATTACGCTGGAAACAGATATTGAAGATTACGTGATTATCGATGCCGAAACATCAAAAATTGCTCAAGTAGTAGTAAACATCGTCAGCAATGCGATCAACTATTCACCTCAAGATAGTCGTATTCATGTGCGTGTCTATAAAGAGGGAGAAAAGCGTGTACTAGAGGTTGAAGATTTTGGGATTGGTATCGCACCAGAAGATCAAAAACATATCTTTGAACGCTTTTACCGTGTAGATAAAGCAAGAAGCCGTGATTCAGGTGGCACAGGGCTTGGTTTATCCATTACAAAACATATTGTCGAAGCATATCACGGACGTATTCAAATCGACAGTCAAGTCGGTGTCGGCACAACGTTTAAAGTTATCTTTTTCGACAACAAAAACAAATCAATTAAATTATCTTAAACGATGCGCTGGATAGAATTCCGGCGCTATTTTTATGAGTGGTCATGCGACATATGATAAAATAGAAACAAATCAATTCTGGAGGTTATAGTGTGGAAAAATTAGTGTTAATTGATGGGAATAGTTTAAGTTTCCGAGCATTTTATGCATTGCCTCTTTTAACGAATCGTGCAGGTATTCATACAAATGCCACTTATGGATTTGCGATGTTATTAGAAAAAATTATCAAAGAAGAGAAACCGACGCACTTCTTAGTCGCATTTGATGCTGGGAAAACAACATTCAGACATCAAACATTTAAAGAGTATAAAGGCGGTAGACAAAAGACGCCACCAGAATTAAGTGAACAATTTCCGTTAATCAGACAATTATTAGATGCATATCACATTAAACATTATGAATTAGAAAATTATGAAGCGGATGATATTATCGGTACGCTGAGTAAAGCAGCAGATAAAGCAGGTTTTGAAACGATTATTGTGACGGGTGACCGAGATTTAACACAATTAGCTTCTGATAATGTCACAATTTACTATACGAAAAAAGGCGTAACAGATGTAGATCATTACACACCTTCATTTATCGCAGAGAAATATAATGGTTTAACACCATCACAAATTATTGATATGAAAGGTTTAATGGGGGACAGTTCCGACAATATCCCTGGTATTGCAGGTGTTGGAGAAAAAACTGCGATTAAATTATTAAATCAGTTTGATTCGGTTGAAAATCTTTACAATCATTTAGATGAAGTATCCGGTAAAAAGTTGAAAGAAAAACTTGAGAATGGTCATGATGACGCCTTAATGAGTAAAGAACTTGCAACGATTAATAGAGAAAGTCCAATTGAAGTTACACTTGAAGAAACGAAATTACCTGATGAAGTGGATCAGTCACAAAAAATTGAACTGTTTAAAGAACTAGATTTTAAACAAATGTTGAACCAAATTGATGTCGATGCAGATACAAATACAGAATCTGACCGCACATATGATATCGAAACAGATTTCAACGCAGTTGATTTCAGACAATTAAAACAAGCAGCAGTGTATTTTGAAGTGGATGAAGGTGACTATCTCACTGCAGATATTTTGAAATTCGGATTTAAAGCAGACGAGCACTTTGTCGTGGTTAATGCGGATGAAATCCATAATTATCCTGAATTAATTAAATGGTTAGAAGATGAGCAAACAGAGAAGTATGTCTATGATGCGAAGAAAACGTATGCAGAAGCACATCGTATGAATATTGATATTAAAAACATTACGTTTGATATCATGTTAGCGAGTTATATTCTAAATCCATCTCGCTCAATTGATGATGTTCACTCAGTTGTTGTGGATTATGGGCAAGGTTATGTGCCTGAAGCAGTGCATATTTTTGGTAAAGGTAAAAAACGCCAAGTGCCTGAGGACGACGTGTTAAATCCGTATATTGCTTCAATTTTAGATGCGATTGATGCAAGTACGCCTATCATGATTGATGCTTTAAAAGAATATAATCAACTTGACTTATTTAATGATTTAGAATTGCCACTGGCACGCATTTTAGGTCAAATGGAAGAAATGGGTATTTATACCGATATTGAAGAACTTAAAGAAATGGAAAATGAAATTCAAGGCAAACTTGATACTTTAATCGCACGTATTCATGAAGCAGCAGGAGAAGAATTCAATATTAACTCACCTAAACAACTTGGAGTGGTCTTATTTGAAAACTTGAAGTTGCCAGTGATTAAGAAAACAAAAACTGGTTATTCCACTGCTGTGGATGTTTTAGAACAGTTACAAGGTGAACATCCGATTATTGAAGATATTTTAGAATATCGTCAGTTATCTAAATTACAATCTACTTATGTAGAAGGATTGCAAAAAGTGATTCAAGAGGATAACCGTATTCATACACACTTTAACCAAACATTAGCGCAAACAGGACGTTTGTCATCTGTAGATCCTAACTTGCAAAATATTCCTGTACGTTTAGAAGAAGGACGTCGTATTAGAAAAGCCTTTAAACCGGCAGAACCGGATAATGTTATCCTTTCAGCAGACTACTCACAAATTGAGTTACGTGTGCTTGCTCATATTACACAAGATGAAAGTATGATGAATGCCTTTAGAGAAGGTCGAGACATTCATACAGCAACAGCAATGAAAGTGTTTGACGTAGAAGCGGATGAAGTTGATAGCTTAATGCGTCGACAGGCCAAAGCAGTAAACTTTGGAATTGTGTATGGTATCAGTGATTATGGCTTAAGCCAAAGTTTAGGGATTACGAGAAAAGCAGCGAAGAAATTTATTGATGACTATTTAGACAGTTTCCCAGGCGTTAAACAGTATATGAGTGATATTGTGAAAGACGCAAAAGCAAAAGGTTATGTAGAAACGTTATTACACCGTCGTAGATATATCCCTGATATTACAAGCAGAAACTTTAATCAGCGCAGTTTCGCAGAAAGAACAGCTATGAATACACCAATTCAAGGAAGCGCAGCAGATATTATTAAACTCGCAATGGTGAATTATGATAAAGCTGTGAAGGAAACTGACTTCAATGCACACTTATTACTCCAAGTGCACGATGAGTTGATTTTTGAATTGCCGAAAGATGAAGTAGAGGCTTTCAGTGAATTTATTGAAGATATTATGGATAACGCTATTGAATTAAAAGTACCATTACAAGTGGATACTAATTACGGTCCGACATGGTACGATGCAAAATAGAAAGAAGGTCGCAAATTGCCTGAATTACCAGAAGTAGAGCACGTTAAAAGAGGAATTGAGCCTTTTGTAATCAATCAAATTATTGAAAGTGTTGAGTTCTCAGATAAAGTCATCGATGGAAAAGCGAGCGGTAGAGACACTATTATTAAACAAATTGAGTTGCCGATGTTTAAAAATCGTACAGAAGGCTATAAAATTACACGTGTAGAACGCAGAAGCAAGTATATTCTTTTATATTTAGAAAAAGAGGAAGATAAAAGAGTATTGGTCAGTCATTTAGGTATGACTGGCGGCTATTTCGTAGTCAATGATTTAACAGATATCATTGTACCGAATTACCAAAAACATTGGCACGTTAACTTTAAACTGAGTAACGGCAAACAATTAATTTTTTCTGATATCAGACGCTTTGGCGAAATTAAAAATGTTGATGATATGACAGCATATACGTCATTTGAAAAGATGGCTCCAGAGCCTTTTGATGACAATGCTTACACACATTATCTAAAACAATTAGCATTGCCGAAGTATCAGAATAAGCCGATAAAACAAGTTATATTAGATCATCACGTAATTGCAGGTTGCGGTAATATTTATGCTTGTGAAGCTTTATTTAATGCAAGGATTCATCCAAAACGCAAAGTACATTCTTTAACGAAAGAAGAACAAAAGCGTGTGTTTGATGAAGTGGTGGATGTACTTGCGCTAGGCATTGAACAAGGCGGCACAAGTATTTCTGATTATCGCCATGCAGATGGTCAAACCGGACACATGCAGGAATATTTAAAAGTTTATAAAAAGAAGACATGTCCTGTATGTGGCGGACCGATTGAAACAGAAGTGATAGGCGGCAGAAATAGTCACTTTTGTCCAAATTGTCAAAAATAAATAAATTGAACGAGGGAGATTAGATTATGCAAAAAGTAATTGGTTTAACAGGCGGAATCGGAACAGGAAAATCTACTGTATCTGAATTGCTTGCAGTCCATGGTTTTAAAATTGTGGATGCAGATGTGGCAGCGAGAGAAGCAGTAGAAAAAGGTTCTGAAGGTTTAGAACAAGTCCGCCAAGTATTTGGCGATGAAGCGATAGATGAAAATGGTGAAATGAATCGCAAATACATCGGTGAAATCGTATTTAATGATGACAAAATGCGAGAAAAATTAAACCAAATTATTCATCCTATCGTGAGAACTTTAATGGAAAAACAAAAAGAAGCATATTTAAATGATGGTTATAATGTAATAATGGACATTCCGTTATTATTTGAAAATAATCTTCAAGATACAGTAGATGAAACATGGTTAGTCTATGCTTCAGAAAGTATCCAAGTTGAACGTTTAATGGAACGTAATGACTTAACACAAGAAGAAGCGAAAGCACGTGTATATAGTCAAATTTCTATTGATAAGAAACGTCGTATGGCTGATCGCGTCATTGATAATCGCGGTACATTATTAGAACTTAAACAAAATCTTGAAGCGTTGTTAATGGAAGAAGGTTATATTCAAGGTTATGAAGAAGTTTAATGTGAACGTAATTTAATTCTGAACTTGAATACAAAAAATTGCTTATCATTAGTGATAAGTAATTTTTTTAATTATTTTGCTAAAACGCTTTCATTCTGTCGTGAATATGTTATACTGATTCCATAAAGTATAACACATATAAAACGAGGGGTGCTTTTTATGACAACGAATATTGCAATTAACGGAATGGGACGCATTGGGCGCATGGTTTTGCGCATTGCTTCTAAAAATGATGATTTAAATGTAGTAGCAATCAATGCGAGTTATCCACCTGAAACGATTGCACATTTAGTAAAATACGATACAACACATGGTAAATATGACGGTGATGTAGAACCGACAGAAAACGGTATTCGTATTGATGGTCATGATATTAAATTAGTTTCAGATCGTAATCCAGAAAATTTACCTTGGAAAGATTTAGATATTGATATTGTCATAGAAGCGACTGGGAAATTTAATCACGGAGACAAAGCGGATGCACATATTAAAGCAGGCGCTAAAAAAGTCTTATTAACAGGTCCTTCAAAAGGCGGTCACGTACAAATGGTTGTTAAAGGTGTGAACGATGACAGCTTAGACGTTGAAGAATTCGATATCTTCAGTAATGCTTCATGTACGACAAACTGTATCGGTCCAGTAGCAAAAGTATTAAACGATAACTTCGGAATCGAAAACGGTTTAATGACTACAGTTCATGCGATTACAAACGACCAAAAAAATATTGATAACCCACACAAAGATTTACGCCGTGCACGTTCTTGTAACGAAAGTATTATCCCAACTTCAACAGGTGCTGCTAAAGCATTGAAAGAAGTATTACCTGAATTAGAAGGTAAATTACATGGTATGGCACTTCGTGTTCCTACTAAAAACGTTTCATTAGTTGACTTAGTAGTAGACTTAAAAGAAGACGTTACAGCTGAGCAAGTGAACAAAGCATTTGAAGATGCTGACTTAGAAGGCGTTTTAGCTGTATCAGATGAACCACTAGTATCAGTTGACTTTAATACTAACCCTAACTCAGCAATCGTTGATTCAATGTCTACACTTGTAATGGACGATAAGAAAGTTAAAGTTATTGCATGGTACGACAATGAATGGGGTTACTCTAGCCGCGTTGTTGATATTGCAGTTCAAATTGGTGAATTGTTAAAAACAAAAGAAAAAGCAACAGCTTAATTGAAACTGCTGTCATAAATTTTTAACCAGTTAATCAGAAGTAGGGCTCTGATTAACTGGTTTTTTTCTGCGTTAGTTTCCTTTCTTTTGTGACTTGCACTTTTATAGTATAATAGGCGTAATCAATCAAAGAGGTGAAAATGAATGAAATGCCCAAAATGTAATTCTACGCATTCTCGCGTGATAGATTCCAGACATGCTGATGAAGCCAATGCCATTCGCAGACGTCGTGAATGTGAAAATTGCGGCACTCGTTTTACTACATTTGAGCATATAGAAATGAGTCCGCTGATTGTAGTGAAAAAAGATGGTACACGTGAACAGTTTTCACGTGACAAAATATTGAATGGGCTCGTTCGTTCGTGTGAAAAGAGACCAGTCGGTTATCAACAGCTTGAAGATATTACAAATAAAGTAGAATGGCGTTTAAGAGATGAAGGCCAAGCAGAGGTTTCTTCAAGAGAAATTGGTGAACATGTGATGAATTTATTAATGCATGTGGATCAAGTATCCTATGTAAGATTCGCCTCTGTATATAAAGAATTTAAAGATGTGGATCAGTTGCTTGAATCAATGCAAGGCATATTGCAGGAAAAAAATAAACGGAGTGAATCTTGATGAAGTTGAGTCAAAATGACTTTGGATTACGTCCGCAAGATCCATTTAAAGTACTGCAAGCGCAAAAACTCTCTGCATCTCAACTTGAAGTATTAAACCGTTTATTTACACCGCTAATTGGTACAACAGCAATCGGTGTTTATCATTATCTTTCTCAATTTACAGAGACAAAGCAACAAAACGACTATACACATTATGTGATAATGAGTGAGTTGAAGTTGAATTTGGGTCAATTTAGAGAAGAAATGAATCGTTTAGAAGCGATTGGACTGATTAAAACTTATGCGAAACATGATGAAAATCAATCGCAATTTGTATACCACTTAGTCGATCCGCCATCACCAAAAACATTTTTCAATGATCCTATGTTATCCGTTTATCTTTATAAAGAAGTTGAAGGCAAACGATTTCATGAATTACGCCGTTATTTTGAAACTACACCGATCGATTTATCAAATTATCATGAAGTGACAAAAAACTTTACAGATGTATTTAAAGTACCGAATCAAGCAATTGATAAAATAGATATGTCACATCAAATAATCGAAAGTCAAAAATACGAAGGTATGAATTTAGACCGTGTTCGTTTTGACTTTGAATTACTATATCAATTATTAAGTAATCATTTTGTCAGCGCTGAAATTATAGAAGAAAACACAAAACATCTCATAACACAATTAGCTGTGTTATATGGTATTACACCTGAAGGGATGAAAAATCTAATACTTAAATCACTGACAAGTGCGCAAAAGATTTCATTTGAAGAGTTACGTAAACAAGCACGTGCATACTACGCGATTGAACATGAAAATCAATTGCCGGCTCTAGAAACGAAAGCAGAACCTGTTCGTCCTGAAGCTGCAGAAGAAACTCAAATAGAAATTACTTCTATCCCTCAAACCGATGAAGAATTTAAACAATGGTTTAAATTGATGGATAGTTTGAGTCCAATTGATATGTTGACAGGGTGGGCCAAAGCAGAGCCAACTCCGAAGCAAAAGTATCTGATTGAAGACTTGATTGTGCGTGAACAATTGCCATTTGGTGTAATTAACATGTTGTTACAATATGCTATGTTGAAAAATGATATGAAATTAACGAAGTCATACATTTTAGAAATTGCATCGAATTGGAAGAAATTAGAAATCAGTTCAGCTGAAGAAGCCTATCATCATGTGATGAAATTGAAAAAAGCTGAACAAGAACGTCAAAATAAAAGTTATCAGCAACCAAGCGGTCAAAAACGCTTTAATAATAGAAGAAATACTATATCCAAAGAAATCACACCTGAATGGCTATTGAACCGTGAACATGAAAAACGTCGTAAGAAAGGTGAAAAACGGTCATCCGCTTCAACCGACCAATCTCTCGCACAAGACAGTGCAGCCTTTTTACAACACTTAAAAGAAACATGGAAGGAGGATGAATAATATGAAACGTTTTAGCAATATCATGCAAACATCTCCAGATTTCCAAAAAAGATTTGAGAAAATCAAAAGAGATGTCATTAATGATCCTGACGTTAAACGCTTCTTAGAAGAACATCAATCTGAAGTAACAAATCGGATGATTGAAGAAGATTTGAATATTCTACAAGAATACAAAGATCAACAAAAACATTATGACGGCCATGAATTCAAAGATTGTCCTAACTTTGTTAAAGGGCATGTTCCTGAACTCTATATTGAACATGGCAGAATTAAAATCAAATACCTTCCATGTCCATGTAAAATCAAACACGATCAAGAACAGCGAGAAGCACATTTAATCACTTCACACCATATGCAAAGAGATACATTAGATGCTAAATTAGCCGATATTTATATGGATAATCGTGAGCGTTTAAATGTAGCTATGAAAGCAGACGAATTGTGTAAAGCGATTGTAAGAGGAGAAAGTGTCAAAGGTTTATACTTATATGGTTCTTTTGGTACAGGAAAATCTTTTATTTTAGGTGCGATTGCGAACCAATTGAAATCTAAACTGATTCCTTCAACAATTGTGTATTTACCTGAATTTATCCGTACGTTAAAAAACGGATTTAAAGACGGTTCGTTTGAACGTAAATTACAAGTGGTCAGAGAAGCTAATATTTTAATGTTAGATGATATCGGTGCAGAAGAAGTTACACCTTGGGTGCGCGATGAAGTCATCGGTCCATTACTGCATTATAGAATGGTTCAAGAATTGCCGACCTTCTTTAGCTCAAACTTCGATTTTAAAGCATTGGAACATCATTTAGCGATGACAAGAGATGGCTCGGAACAGACGAAAGCAGCTAGAATTATGGAACGTATTAAATCGTTAGCAGAGCCTTATGAATTAGTCGGCGAAAATTATCGTGACGATTGATATTTTTTGAAAATCAGTTATAATAGAATTAAATCTAAATCAACGTAAACATTAAAGGATATGACATGTTATTCCCTGTTATACAGAAAGTTGCTGGTGATGAGAAAGCAGTTAACATATTAATATGTTACTCCCTTTAGATATATGATATTCGTAATGAGTATCCGGCTCAAGACCGTTATCTTATGCAGAGATAAGAAACAGTATCATGGGAATGTTCTGTTTCTTAAACTAGGGTGGTATCACGAGAGCCTCGTCCCTTTATTGGGCGGGGTTCTTTTTGTTTTACGTGAAGATTATAAATGGAGGCGTTTATGAATGGATAAAATTAGTATTACATTTCCAGATGGCAACAGTTCTGAATTTGACAAAGGCATTACTACTGAAGAAATCGCACAATCAATCAGTCCGGGATTAAGAAAAAAAGCAGTAGCAGGTAAATTTAACGGACAAATGGTTGATTTGACTCGTCCACTTGAAGAAGATGGATCAATTGAAATCGTTACACCGGGTAGCGAAGAAGCACTTGAAGTATTACGTCACTCAACTGCACATTTAATGGCACAAGCATTAAAACGTTTGTATGGTGACGTGAAATTCGGTGTAGGTCCTGTTATTGAAGGTGGTTTCTACTACGATTTCGATACAGATGCTAAAATTTCATCAGACGATTTCCCTGAAATCGAAAAAACAATGAAACAAATTGTGAATGAAAATCATAAAATTGAACGTAAAGTAGTCAGCCGTGAGGAAGCAAAAGAATTCTTTAAAGATGATCCATATAAACAAGAATTAATCGATGCAATTCCTGAAGATGAAAACGTGACACTTTATACACAAGGTGAATTTACTGACTTGTGCCGCGGTGTACATGTACCTTCAACTTCAAAAATTAAAGAGTTCAAACTGTTATCTACAGCGGGTGCTTACTGGCGTGGTGACAGCAATAATAAAATGCTGCAACGTATTTACGGTACAGCGTTCTTCGATAAAAAAGAATTAAAAGCGCATTTGAAAATGCTTGAAGAGCGTAAAGAGCGTGACCACCGTAAAATCGGTAAAGAGTTAGACTTGTTCATGAACAGTCAATTAGTAGGTGCTGGTTTACCACTATGGTTACCAAACGGTGCGACAATTCGTCGTGAAATCGAACGTTACATCGTTGATAAAGAAGTCAGCTTAGGCTATGACCACGTTTATACACCAGTTTTAGCAAATGTTGACTTATACAAAACTTCTGGACACTGGGATCATTATCAAGATGACATGTTCCCACCAATGAAATTGGATGAAACTGAAGAAATGGTTTTACGTCCAATGAACTGTCCACACCATATGATGATTTATAAAAATAAACCACACTCTTATAGAGAATTACCAATTCGTATTGCTGAATTAGGTACAATGCACCGTTACGAAGCAAGTGGTGCGGTATCAGGATTACAACGTGTACGTGGTATGACTTTAAATGATGCGCACATCTTCGTACGTCCAGACCAAATTAAAGAAGAGTTCAAACGTGTTGTTGAATTGGTTCAAGAAGTTTATAAAGATTTCGGTTTCGAAAACTACAGCTTCCGTTTAAGTTACCGTGACCCAGAAGATACTGAGAAGTACTTCGATGATGATGAAATGTGGAATAAAGCAGAAGCGATGTTGAAAGAAGCAGTAGATGAAATGAACTTACCGTATGAAGAAGCGGTGGGTGAAGCGGCATTCTACGGTCCTAAATTAGACGTTCAAGTTAAAACAGCTATGGGTAAAGAAGAAACTTTATCTACAGTTCAACTTGACTTCTTATTACCAGAACGCTTCGACTTAGCATATATTGGTAAAGACGGAGAAGAACACCGTCCAGTAGTTATTCACCGTGGTGTGGTATCAACTATGGAACGTTTCGTCGCATTCTTAACTGAAGAAACAAAAGGGGCTTTCCCAACTTGGTTGGCACCAATGCAAGTTGAAATTATCCCTGTTAACGTTGATTTACATTACGATTATGCACGTCAAATCCAAGATGAATTAAAATCACAAGGTGTGCGTGTTGAAATTGATGATCGTAATGAAAAAATGGGTTATAAAATCCGTGAAGCTCAAATGCACAAAATCCCATATCAACTTGTAATCGGAGACAAAGAAATTGAAAATAACGAAGTGAACGTGCGTAAGTATGGTTCTAAAGATCAAGAAACTGTAGAAAAAGATGAATTCATTTGGAATTTAGTGGATGAAATCCGTTTAAAAAAACAACGTTCGAATTAAGACCTTGAAATCAGGCGTGAATTAAGGTATATTACAATGTAGTTAATTAAATATTAAAAAAGTGTTAGAGGTTGCATCTTTGATGAGTTGCTTATCAGAAGCTTTATTGGAGCGTAGGTTGAATAAGTTAAAGGCAAAGATGCCGAAATTTACAATAGCCATAACTATTGTATTTTGGGTCAGTTTCCGAATAGGAACTGAACTGTCACATAATGTGATGTGCTACCGTATATGATAAATTTCAAATGATGGTCGCATATCAAGCGGCCATCATTTTTTGTATTCATGCAAGCCTCTATACTAAAGAAAGGAATCGATTATGAACAATCAATCTAATCAGGATGCAGGCATCCAAAGAGGTCTGAAAGACCGTCATATCTCCATGATTGCTATCGGGGGATGTATCGGAACAGGATTATTCGTTACATCAGGCGGTGCAATTCATGACGCTGGACCACTTGGAGCATTAATCGCATACGCGGTTATCGGTATTATGGTGTTCTTCTTGATGACATCATTAGGAGAAATGGCAACGTACTTACCAGTATCTGGTTCATTCAGTACGTACGCAACACGATTTGTAGACCCATCATTAGGCTTTGCTTTAGGATGGAACTATTGGTTTAACTGGGTCATCACTGTAGCAGCGGACGTAACCATCGCAGCACAAGTTATCCAGTACTGGGATCCAATGAAAGGCATTCCTGCATGGGCATGGAGTGTACTCTTCCTTATCATCATCTTCTCTTTAAACTCTTTATCAGTAAGAGTATATGGTGAAAGTGAATATTGGTTTGCATTAATTAAAGTAGTAACAGTTATTGTCTTTATTGGTATCGGCTTACTTACTATTGTCGGAATTATGGGTGGAAAATTCATTGGTTTTGAAACATTCACTTCTGGTGATGGTCCAATCCTAGGTGGTAATTTAGGCGGAAGCTTATTATCAATCTTAGGTGTATTCTTAATTGCTGGTTTCTCATTCCAAGGGACAGAGTTAATCGGAATTACAGCAGGGGAATCAGAAAACCCTGAACGTGCAGTACCAAAAGCAATTAAACAAGTATTCTGGAGAATTTTATTATTCTATATTTTAGCTATCTTTGTAATTGGTATGATTATTCCTTATACTCATCCGGCATTGATGGGTGGAGAAGATAATATTGCAACATCACCATTTACATTAGTGTTTAAAAATGCTGGTTTAGCATTTGCGGCGTCATTTATGAACGCAGTTATCTTAACTTCAGTATTATCAGCAGGTAACTCAGGTATGTACGCATCAACACGTATGTTGTACTCTATGAGTAAAGATAAACTGGCAGCATCAGCTTTTGGTAAAACAACTAAGCATGGTGTACCATTCTTAGCATTGATTGCTACTGGTGTGGTAACAGTATTCATCTTCTTATTACAACACTTAAGCGGTGACGCATATGAATATATCGTTGCAGCAAGTGGTATGACAGGCTTTATCGCATGGGTCGGTATTGCAATTAGTCACTATCGATTCAGACGTGCATTTAAAGTCCAAAATTATGATAAACATGAATTGAAGTATAAAGCTAAATGGTTCCCATTCGGCCCGATTTTCGCAGGTATCTTATGTGTAATCGTTATTATCGGCCAAGATGTTGACTTCATTAAAACAGGTGATTTTGATCCGAACCGCTTTATCATCACTTATATGGGTATTCCAGTTTTCTTAGCATTCTTCTTGTATCACAAAATCAGATATAAAACTAAAAAAATACCATTGAAACAAGTTGACTTAAGTCAAGATGTGGATATGAGCCAATTTAAATAAAGTTTGAAATTTTAATTGACTTTGTCTTGTAATGTTGATATGATTGTATACGTTGAATACGAAACGAACCAAGTAGAAGCTTCCCGCTTCTCACCTGTAGCGACGCTTAAGGCTGTTGGCAGGTCCAAAACAACGTTACAATGATAACGTTGACTTTATGGAAAAGAGCGGGCACTTCTGTGTCCGCTCTTTTTTTACTTGGGATATTTCGTAAATATAACGGAGGTGTTAACCATAGCAAAAGATCAAACGCAAGTTAACGATAGAATTCGCGCAAGAGAAATTCGTGTCATTGGTCAAGACGGTGAACAAATCGGTGTTAAACAAAAACGTGAAGCACTAGAAATGGCGGATCGTGTTGGTTTAGATTTAGTCGTAGTAGCGCCTAACGCTAAACCACCTGTTGCTCGTATTATGGATTACGGTAAATACAAGTTCGAGCAACAGAAAAAAGAAAAAGAAATGAAGAAAAAACAAAAAGTTATCAACGTTAAAGAAATTCGTTTAAGTCCAACTATTGAGGAACATGACTTCCAAACTAAGTTGAAACAAGGACGCAAATTCTTAACTAAAGGCGATAAATGTAAAGTTTCAATTCGTTTCAGAGGACGTGCCATTACACATAAGGAAATTGGTCAACGTGTATTAGAGAAATTTGCAGGAGAATGCAAAGACATCGCTTCAGTTGAACAAAAGCCTAAAATGGAAGGCCGTCAAATGTTTATTATGCTAGCACCACTAGCAGAAAAATAATTTTTAAAGATATTACAGGAGGAATTTCATTATGCCTAAAATGAAAACACACCGCGGAGCAGCTAAACGTGTTAAAAGAACTGCTTCTGGTAAATTAAAACGTTCAAGAGCTTATACTTCTCACTTATTCGCAAACAAAAGCACTAAACAAAAACGTCAATTACGTAAATCAGCTTTAGTTTCTAAAAGTGATATGAAACGTGTAGCACAATTATTAGCTTACAAAAAATAAGTTATTAATGAGATAAACGCACAGGTCAGCTTTAGCTTTGAAATAAAGAAAGCGCCTGAAACCAATTAAAAATAATCAGAGTTATAGATATAACCAAGGAGGAATTCAATATGCCACGTGTTAAAGGTGGAACAGTAACAAGAGCGCGTCGTAAAAAAGTAATCAAATTAGCTAAAGGTTACTTCGGCTCTAAACATACTTTATATAAAGTAGCTAAACAACAAGTAATGAAATCAGGTCAATACGCATTCCGTGACCGCCGTCAAAGAAAACGTAATTTCCGTAAATTATGGATTACTCGTATTAATGCGGCAGCTCGTAACCACGGCTTAAGCTACTCAAAATTAATGAACGGCTTAAAACAAGCTGACATCGACATCAACCGTAAAATGCTTTCTGAAATTGCGATTTCAGACGACAAAGCTTTCGGTGAATTAGTTGAAAAAGCTAAAGCAGCTTTAAAATAATGCACTTACAATACTCAATCATTGGTAGATAAGCATACTGATGATTGAGTTTTTTAATACAACTTTACGTGGATTTTAAAACTTTGATAGAATACAGACAAGTACATAAACACAAAGTAAAGGAGAAACACATGTCGAAATTTGATGAAAGAATAATTGTAGTACCAAGAGAAATTGTTTTTAACCAAGAAAAAGATGCATTCAATGGTTTCTTATCAAAAAATGATCCATCAGGGGAAGCGATTTTCGATAACTTAGAAAAGTATGAAGTGAAACGTCGCGGCGATATGGAAGAAGATCCGACATATAAACAATTAATCTCATATTGTTTATTAGAGAACGAAAAAGGCGAAATATTAGTATATGAACGTCTGTCAGGTGGTGGTGAAAGTCGTTTACATGGACAGTCATCGATAGGTGTCGGCGGTCATATGAATGATGTGATGGATGCACAATCCATTAATGAGGTCCTACGTGTTAACGCACAACGTGAATTAGAAGAAGAAGTAGGACTAAATAGCAGTAAAACACAAAATATGGAATACATCGGTTTTATAAATGATGACACGAATGAAGTCGGAGAAGTTCATTTAGGTGTCGTATTTAAAATTAGAGTAGATTCTAATAGTGTTGAAGCAAAAGAAACTGATACACTTAAAATCAAATGGATGAATCAAGGCAAAATTGATAATTACGATGACTTTGAAACATGGAGTGCATTAATCTTAAAAGCATTTAATTAGAAGCGGGTGTAAACAATGACTGATATAATCCCATTTCCACAAAATCAAGCCAAATTGATTAATGATATTAAAACATCTTTTAAGCATGAACAATATGATGAGATGTATGACACTTTTATGAAGTATGAGAAAGATTTTGAGCTCGATACTGAATTAGCTTTATTAAAGTGTGAAATGCTTTTACGAATGGAACAATATTTAGAGTTGAGAGAAGAAGCGATTATCTTATTGAAACAAGGTTTCGATGCATACAATCGTTTAATGGTTTACTACATGACTAGTTTGCATGGCTTAGGTCAATATTATGAATGTGTAGAACTTTTCAATCAAATTATTGATCAAGTGAAAGATCATGATATACGTATGCAGTTGTTTCCTATAAAAGAAGATGCGCAAATGCAGCTGAATCAAAATAAGAAACACTATATTTCAAAAATGAGCCGCTTTACATCTTTAAATATTGATCAACAACTTTATTTGTTGTTTGATATGATGCATGAAGGTCAATATGGCTTTGCTGAAACTTTCGCTGAAATATTAAACCAAGAGCAACTTCATTCACATGTGCAGACGATTATCTTAGAATATTTGAAAAAAGCCCAGTATCAACATCAAATTCATTTCATTAAAAATAATGCAGCATTCGAAGTGTTGCCAAAAGCATTGCCGGGACTCGAAAATGCGGCTTTCACACAAAAAGTGATTCCAGCAGTGATGCAGCGTTTTGAAGACCAATTCGGCAGTCAGATGCGTAGTGAAATTTCACAGATGTTACAAGGCTTCGCTATTGGTATTTATCCACTGGAAATCGAAGAGGAAGCACCTGTAGAAGATTGGATAGACACATTCTTTAATTATATAGAAAGTATGTTGAATCTTTCGGAATCAGCAGAAAAAGATATGAGTGAGCCTGTCTTAAAGTGGATTCATGCGATTGAACAGAATATCACTCAATAATTGGGGTAATATGATATTATTGACCTTGATAGAAATATAAAAAACAGTTTGTTATAACATTGCGTAGTCGTTCTAATCACGAGGTTTGTAACCAATTTATACGTATGCTATAATGAAAAAGTTGAAAAATTAAAAAAGGATTATCATGGAGGTTTTTATACATGACAGCAACATGGGAAAAAAAGGAAGGTAACCAAGGCGTTTTAGAAGTTACAGTTCCTGCTAAAAAAGTAGATCAAGCAATCGATCAAGCATTCAAGAAAGTAGTTAAACAAGTAAATATTCCTGGTTTCCGTAAAGGGAAAGTTCCTCGCCAAATTTTTGAACAACGTTTTGGTGTAGAAGCACTTTACCAAGATGCAGTAGATATCTTATTACCAGAAGCTTATGGTGAAGCTATCGAAGAAACTGGTATCAAACCAGTTGATCAACCAGAAATCGAAGTAACACAAATCGAAAAAGGTAAAGACTTGAAATTCAACGCTACTGTTACAGTTGAACCAGAAGTAAAACTTGGTGAATACAAAGGTCTTGAAATTGAAAGACAAAATGCTGAATTAACAGACGAAGAATTACAAGAACAAATTGATCACAGCTTAGGTCACTTAGCTGAAATGGTAATCAAAGAAGACGGTACAGTTGAAGAAGGCGATACTGTAAACTTAGACTTCGATGGTTATGTTGATGGTGAACAATTTGAAGGCGGACAAGCTGAAGGTTACGATTTAGAAATCGGTTCAGGTATGTTCATCCCTGGTTTCGAAGAACAATTAGTTGGCTTAAAAACTGGTGAAGAAAAAGACGTTAAAGTTACATTCCCAGAAGAATACCACGCTGAAGAATTAGCTGGTAAAGAAGCAACATTCAAAGTTAAAATCAATGAAATCAAATACAAAAATGTTCCAGAATTAGACGATGAAATTGCAAATGAATTAGATTCAGATGCAGATAACGTTGAAGAATATAAAGAAAATCTTCGCAAACGTCTTGAAGAAGAAAAGAAAGTCAATGCTGAAAATGTTGAAAAAGAAGAAGCAATCAACAAAGCAGTTGAAAATGCTGAAGTAGACATCCCAGAAGCAATGATTAACACTGAGTTAAACCGCATGATGCAAGAATTCGAACAACGTATTCAACAATCTGGTTTAAACTTAGAAACTTACTTCCAAATCTCTGGTCAAGATGAATCTCAATTAAGAGAACAAATGAAAGACGATGCAGAAGCACGTGTTAAAACTAACTTAACATTAACTGCAATTGCGAATGCTGAAGACGTAGAAGCATCTGAAGAAGATGTAGATAAAGAGTTAGAAGCAATGAGTACACAATTCGGTATCTCTGCAGAAGATATCAAGAAAACATTAGGCAACACTGACTTAATTAAAGGTGATGTACGTGTTAAAAAAGTTATCGATTTATTGGTAGACAATGCTAAATTTGTTGAAGGTAAAGAAGATAACAAAGAAGAAGAAAAAGAAGAAAAATAATTCATTCATTTCCAATTGAATAAATGAATAGGTAGAGGGTGAAGTTGCATAGTAACTGATTCATACTAAGATGCATGTGCATCATATGAATTATAATGTGTGATTTCATCCTCTACAGTGATTTATGGTCGAAATCATTTCGTTTTAGAGATGCTTATGCTATATTGTTTGTAAGCAATTTTGTTGCATAACCTTTACAAAATGATATATTCAATATACAAGTTGATAAAGTAATGAAATCACCATAGATATAATAATATTAATTGTAAATGAACTAAAACCTGAAAAAATGTCGGATATATACAGGTTTTAAAAGTAACGATAAAGTCTATAAACACATTTATTGCATACTATAAAGTGTTTTAGTATAGTCTTTATGGAATAGAGGTGTAAATAATAAATGTTTAAGTTCAATGAAGATGAAGAGAAATTGAAATGTTCTTTCTGTGGCAAAGACCAAGACCAAGTTAAAAAACTTGTAGCTGGCAGTGGCGTATACATTTGTAATGAATGTATCGAATTATGTTCTGAAATTGTAGAGGAAGAACTTGCACAAACTGCTACAGAAGAATTTACAGATTTACCGACCCCGAAAGAGATTATGGATCAATTAAATAACTATGTAATTGGTCAAGAGAAAGCTAAGAAATCATTATCTGTTGCTGTATACAACCACTATAAACGTATCCAACAATTAGGACCTAATGATGACGATGTAGAACTTCAAAAAAGTAACGTCGCTTTAATCGGACCTACAGGTAGCGGTAAAACATTACTTGCACAAACTTTAGCTAAAACTTTAAACGTTCCATTTGCGATTGCAGATGCAACAAGTTTAACTGAAGCAGGTTATGTAGGTGAAGACGTAGAAAATATCTTATTACGTTTAATCCAAGCAGCTGACTTTGATATTGATAAAGCAGAAAAAGGTATTATTTACGTGGATGAAATTGATAAGATTGCACGTAAATCAGAAAATACTTCAATTACACGTGATGTATCAGGTGAAGGTGTACAACAAGCATTGCTTAAAATTCTAGAAGGTACAACTGCAAGCGTTCCACCTCAAGGCGGACGTAAGCATCCGAACCAAGAATTTATCCAAATCGATACAACGAATATCTTATTCATCCTTGGTGGTGCCTTTGATGGTATCGACGATGTGATTAAACGTCGTTTAGGTGAAAAAGTAATCGGCTTCGCAAGCAATGATGCAGCGAAAGTTGATGAAAGTGCACTATTAGAACACATCCGTCCAGAAGATTTACAATCTTATGGATTAATCCCAGAATTTATCGGACGTATTCCAATTGTTGCAAACTTAGAAACGTTAGATATTTCAGCGTTGAAAAATATCTTAACGCAACCTAAGAATGCGTTAGTTAAACAATACAAAAAAATGCTTGAACTCGATCATGTTGAACTAGAATTTACTGATGAAGCTTTATCAGCGATTGCCGAAAAAGCTATCGAACGTAAAACTGGTGCACGTGGCTTACGTTCAATCATTGAAGAATCATTAATTGAAATCATGTATGATATCCCATCTACAGACGATGTAGCAAAAGTGGTTATCACTGCTGATACAATCAATAATGAATCTACACCAGAATTGTATGATGCAGAAGGAAACAAAGTGAATTTAGAAAAAACTTCTGCGTAATTAAGATAAATCGAGCACTCTTTTACTCTAATGAGGGTAGGAGAGTGCTATTTTTATGTACATTTTAAGTAATGGATTCACTTTTAAAATTAAAATTTGATATAATGAAACGCGAATCAATCTAAAAGTAGTAGAAAAGAGGTCGAATATGAATATCAACCCAAATAATATAGAACTGTTAATCAGTGCGGTCAAACCAGAACAATATCCTGAAACTGGTCTAGATGAAGTAGCCTTAAGTGGTCGTTCGAATGTAGGTAAATCTACATTCATCAATAGTATGATTGGACGTAAAAATATGGCGAGAACATCACAACAACCAGGTAAAACACAAACACTGAATTTTTATGATATTGATGAACAACTTGTTTTCGTGGATGTACCAGGTTATGGCTATGCGAAAGTAAGTAAAAAACAAAGAGAACAGTTTGGTAAAATGATTGAAAAATATATCACTGAACGCGAACAATTAAAATTGGTAATTCAATTGATTGATATTAGACATGCACCGACGCAAGATGACGTGTTGATGTATGACTTCTTAAAATATTATGATCTGCCAGTATTAATCATTGCGACAAAACAAGATAAAATCGCAAAAGGCAAAATCCAAAAACATCTAAAAGTAATTAGAGAAAAACTAGAAATGGAAAGTGAAGATACAATTATCAGTTATTCATCGATTAATAATAAGAATCAACAAGTGATATGGAATGCGATTCAAAGTTATTTATAATGAGTCTTATCTAAAAATGTGAATTTTGATTTTTGTGCCTTAGATGAATCTTGGTAACGACTTTACATCACGGCTTTCGGCAAATATGTCATAAATATGAATGAATAGTGCAATCAAAGTGAAATATGACAAAATTATGACTACGCTTTTTCTAGATTAGAATATTTCTAATTAAAAAGGTTTGATGACTTTAAGGTTTAAATATGTGTGTTATAATTAGTGTATTGTCAATAGTATGGAGGGCGTTAAAAATGCATATAATTGCGATAAGCATCAACCATCGTACCGCTGATGTAGCATTGAGAGAGAAAGTTGCTTTCAAAGCTGATGCCATACATGAATCGCATATTGATTTATTTGAAACAAAATCAATATTAGAAAACGTGATTTTATCAACGTGCAACCGAACTGAAGTGTATGCAGTAGCAGACCAGATTCACACTGGACGCTATTATATCCAACGCTTCTTAGCACGTAAATTCGGTTTAGAAGTTGATGAAATTAAATCAATGTCTGAAGCATTGGTGGGGGATGAAGCTGTAGAACATTTATTTAATGTAACTTCAGGCTTAGATTCTATTGTGTTAGGGGAAACACAAATTCTTGGCCAAATGAGAGATGCATTCTTTACAGCACAAGAAGTAGGTACAACAGGTACGATTTTCAATCATTTATTTAAACAAGCAATCACATTTGCGAAACGTGCACATCATGAAACTGATATTGCTGATAATGCTGTCAGTGTTTCATATGCAGCCGTAGAATTAGCTAAAAAAGTATTCGGCCATCTTAAATCACAACATGCTGTGATTATCGGCGCTGGAGAAATGAGTGAACTTTCACTACTGAACTTGATGGGTTCAGGTATTGAACATGTTACGGTTGTGAATAGAACAGCTGAGCGTGCATGCCAATTAGCTGAGAAGCATCAAGCTTCTTATGCCTCAATGGAAGAGTTAGAATCTTTATTAGTCAATGCAGATATTGTGATTAGTTCAACAAGTGCATCTGATTATATTATTACTCGAGATATGATGGAATCTGTAAGACATCAACGTAAACAAGAGCCAATGGTCTTAATTGATATTGCGGTACCTAGAGATATTGATCCAGCTATTGAATCTGATATGAACATTTTCAGCTACGATATCGATGACCTTAAAGGACTTGTTGATGCGAATTTACGCGAAAGAGAAGCAGCAGCAGCTCAAATCGCTGAACAAATTCCAAATGAAATCGCAACGCATAATGATTGGGTTAACATGTTAGGTGTCGTTCCAGTGATTAGAGCTTTACGTGAGAAAGCAATGCATATCCAACAAGAAACTATGGACAGCATTGATCGTAAATTACCTGATTTAAGTGAACGTGAACGTAAAGTGATTTCTAAGCATACGAAAAGTATCATTAATCAAATGTTGAAAGACCCGATTAAACAAGCTAAAGAATTGAGTAATGATAAAAATAGCAGTGAAAAATTAGAGCTGTTCCAAAATATCTTTGATATTGAAGCTGAAAGCGAATATGAAAAGAGTGTTGCTAAAAAAGAACGCCGACTTTCAGCAAGACAAATCTTAGGTTTTGATTAAACAGCCATAGTATGGTGATGATATGCAAGATATATTTTTCGTGCGTTTCCATGAAGTAACCTTGCTGATTTATTTACTCAGTATTTCTTGCTATTTTTATGATTTTTTTAAAAAGAATCATAAAATTAGAACCTTAGGGTTCTACACACTAGGGATTGTTTGGTTACTACAAACAATCTCTTTGTCTTTATATATCAACATGGCCAGATCAGTTCCACTGGGTTCGGTCTTTGATGTGTTTTATTTTTTAAACTGGATGATATTATCAATTTCGATAGTCATCAGTGTCGTAAAGCACTTAGACTTTTCTATATTTTTGTTTAATGCCATTGGGTTTGTAGTGATGTCGATACATACCTTCAGACCAAATGAAACGTATATTCGAGATGCAGCGTTTAATGTGAATCATGAATTGTTGATTATACATGTTTCACTCGCCATTATCAGTTATGCGTTATTTTCACTCGCTTTTGTGAATGGTGTGTTATATGTATTGCAGTATCGTAACCTTAAACACAAGCATTTCGATCAAAAATATTTTAGAATAGGTAGTGTGTACAGCTTAGAAAAAATGACGTTTTATTCAACAGTCATTGGATTAGTAATTTTAATTATCGGAGTTATATTAGGCGCACAATGGGGTTTTCAGACAATAGGTTTCAATATTTTGTTAGATCCTAAAGTCGTATCTTCAATAATTGTTATGATTTGTTATGGCATCTATATTCTCTTACGAACAAGAAAATGGGTGAGTCCGTTAAATCATGTTTTATTTAACATGCTGATTTATCTTTTCAGTATGTTCAACTTATTGTTTATTTCTCATTTTCCGAATTTCTTCGGATAAAGTATAACTTTATGCAGAGGAGGACGTTGGCATGCGTAAGCTTGTCGTTGGTTCAAGAAGAAGTAAATTGGCGTTGACTCAAAGTCGTCAGTTTATTGAAAAATTAAAAGAAGTACAACCAGATTTAGATATTGAAATTAAAGAAATCGTCACTAAAGGCGATCAGATTGTAGATAGACAACTTTCTAAAGTAGGTGGCAAAGGTTTGTTTGTGAAAGAAATACAACAAGCCTTATTTGACCGTGAAATTGATTTAGCAATCCACTCACTAAAAGATGTACCAAGTGAATTACCAGAAGGTTTAACACTCGGGTGTGTTCCTGATAGAGAAATTCCATTCGATGCATTTATCTCTAAAAATCATGTGAAACTAGCAGACTTGCCAGATGGCAGCATCGTCGGTACAAGTTCTTTAAGACGCGGCGCTCAAATTTTAGCTAAATATCCTAATCTTGAAATCAAATGGATTAGAGGAAACATCGATACACGTCTTAATAAATTAGAAACTGAAGATTATGATGCAATTATTTTAGCAGCAGCTGGTTTACGCAGAATGGGTTGGTCTGATGATATTGTAACTGAATATTTACAACCAGACTTATTAATTCCGGCAATCGGTCAAGGTGCGCTAGGCATAGAATGTCGTAGTGATGATACAGAACTCTTGGACTTATTGAAAAAAGTGCATAATCAAAGTGTAGCAGAATGTGTCACAGCTGAACGTACTTTCCTTAAAGAGATGAACGGCAGCTGCCAAGTACCTATTGGAGGTTATGCAACAGTTGATAATGATGGCCAACTGACATTTACAGGTTTAATTATGTCACCAGATGGCAAGCAACGCTTTGAGCATACAGTTAACGGACAAAATCCTGTTGAACTTGGTAAAGAAGCAAGTGATGTCTTGAAAGAACAAGGTGCATATGAAATCATTGAAGCACTCAATGATGAAGCCTAATCTATAAGTTGGAGATGAATTGCTATGAGTGCATCAGTCATAATGACGCAATCCAGTGCAATGCACACAGAGGATCAAACGTGGATACATTTGCCGTTCATCAAATTAGAACCGTTATCTTTTGATGAATCAGTATTAAAGCGTTCCTATACGTGGCTAGTTTTATCCTCTAAAAATGCAGTGAGATATTTTTTACCGTATCTTTCACAACTAAGTTATCAAAAAGTGGCAGTCATCGGTAAAAAAACACAACGTTTTTGCGAACAGCATGGGATAGAAGTAGATTTTTGTCCTGATGATTTTTCACAAGAAGGATTTCTAGACAAATTTTCTTTTGAAAATGGCGCCTCTATTTTTATACCAAGCAGTAAAGCAGCACGTCCTTTGTTAGAAGAGGAATTAAAAGAACGTGGGGCAGATGTGGTTAAAATCGATTTATATGAACCTGTTGAGCATCAACAAAATATTCATGAAGCAATTGAATTGTTGAAAAATCGTTCAGCGGATGGAATTGCATTCGCAAGTTCATCTTCCGCAGAAAACTTTTTTAATGCGTTGAAACGATACCGAATTCAACCAATATTTGAATGTTATGCTATAGGTCAACCAACTTATGAAACAGTTCGCAAAAATGGTTATGACGCTGTTATAGCACAAAAGCAAACAATTGATGGTTTAATCAATACAATAAAAGAAAGTAGGAATCTTAAATGAGTTTTGACAGACACAGAAGATTACGTATTAATGAATCAATGCGCAGTCTTGTAAGAGAAAATCACGTACGTAAAGAAGATTTGATTTATCCTATCTTTGTCGTAGAAAGAGACGATGTTAAAAAAGAAATTCCATCAATGCCTGGAATATATCAAATCAGCTTGAATCACCTAGAGGAAGAATTACAAGAAGCTTATGATTTAGGTATCAGAGCAGTGATGTTCTTTGGTGTCCCAAATGAAAAAGATTCAGTGGGTACAGGTGCATACGCACATGAAGGTATCATTCAACAAGCAACAAGAAAATCTAAAAAACTTTATCCAGACATGTTAGTCTTAGCAGACACTTGTCTCTGTGAATATACAGATCATGGCCACTGCGGTCTAATTGATGACCATACGCATGATGTGGATAATGATAAAACGTTACCTTTACTTGTGAAAACAGCAATTTCTCAAGTAGAAGCGGGTGCAGATATCATCGCACCAAGTAATATGATGGATGGTTTTGTGACTGAAATTCGTAAAGGATTAGATGAAGCAGGCTATTACAATATTCCGATTATGAGCTACGGTATTAAATATGCATCAAGTTTCTATGGTCCTTTCCGTGATGCTGCTGAATCTACACCATCATTCGGTGATCGCAGAACATATCAAATGGATCCTGCTAACCGTCGTGAAGCACTGCTTGAACTTGAAAGTGACTTAAAAGAAGGTGCAGATATGATGATTGTTAAACCTGCACTTAGTTACTTAGACATCATCAGAGATGTAAAAGAAAGAACGAATGTTCCAGTTATCGCATATAATGTCAGCGGTGAATACAGCATGATTAAAGCAGCAGCATTACAAGGATGGATTGATGAAGAACGTAACGTTATGGAACAAATGGTTTCAATGAAACGTGCAGGTGCAGACATGATTATTACGTATTTCGCAAAAGATGTTTGTCGTTATTTAGATAAGGAGGACAAATAAATGAGTTACGAAAAGTCTATTGAAGCATTTAAAAAAGCAGAACAATTAATGCCCGGTGGTGTGAACAGTCCGGTACGTGCATTCAAATCTGTAGATATGCCGGCCATCTTTATGGATCATGGTAAAGGTTCAAAAATCTATGATATCGATGGCAATGAATATATTGATTACGTGCTAAGTTGGGGACCTTTAATTTTAGGTCATGAAAACAAACAAGTCATTGAGAGCTTGCATAAAGCAGTTGATAAAGGTACAAGCTTCGGTGCTTCTACATTAGAAGAAATCAAATTGGCTGAACTTGTGATTGACCGTGTACCATCAATTGAGAAAGTCAGAATGGTTTCTTCAGGTACAGAAGCAACTCAAGATACAATTCGTTTGGCTAGAGGTTATACAGGCCGTGATAAAATAGTAAAATTTGAAGGTTGCTACCATGGCCATAGTGACTCACTTTTAATTAAAGCAGGTTCAGGTGTTGCTACTTTAGGTTTACCAGATTCTCCAGGTGTGCCTGAAGGTACAGCTAAAAGTACAATTACAGTACCATACAATGATTTAGATGCGATTAAACAAGCGTTTGAAATGTATGGCGATGATATTGCGGGTGTGATTGTAGAACCGGTAGCTGGCAACATGGGTGTTGTACCACCAATTGAAGGTTTCTTACAAGGTTTAAGAGATGTCACGAATGAATATGGTTCATTATTAATCTTTGATGAAGTGATGACAGGCTTCAGAGTAGGTTATAACTGTGCACAAGGTTACTTTGATGTTATGCCTGACTTAACTTGTCTAGGTAAAGTTATCGGTGGGGGCTTACCAGTCGGTGCATTCGGCGGTAAAGCTGAAATCATGGATAAAATTGCACCAGTCGGTTCAATTTATCAAGCAGGTACATTATCAGGTAACCCGCTAGCTATGACGAGTGGTTATGAAACATTAAGTCAACTTACACCTGAAAGTTATGAATACTTCAATGAACTAGGTGACTTATTAGAAGAAGGTTTGAAAAAAGTTGCGAAAAAACATAATGTACCATTAACAGTTAATCGTGCAGGTTCAATGATTGGTTACTTCTTAAACGAAGGGCCAGTGACAAACTTTGCTCAAGCTAATCAAAGTGACTTGAAGTTATTCTCAGAAATGTATCGTGAAATGGCGAAAGAAGGTGTATTCTTACCACCTTCACAATTCGAAGGAACATTCTTATCTACTGCTCATACAAAAGAAGATATTGAGAAAACAATTGAAGCGTTCGATAAAGCATTTGAACGTGTGACAAACAAATAATCATTTGCTATATGACAGAGTGAGACATCGTATATAAGGATGTCTCACTCTGTTTTTATATATAATAATTTTGAAAACGATTATAATATCGGTTAGAAATCAATTCTTATAACTTTAGAATAAAGCGTGTTATGATGGTAATGAATGAAAAGTAGTGGGATAAGGGTAGTGGTAATCAATGAATAAAAAATTGCGTAATAATCTTATTGTATTGTTACTGGCAATCGTTATCAGTTTGATTCTATCTGCAATGAATATCATGCTGCCTTATATGTTTGGACCTATCATCGCAAGTATCATTTGTATCCGTGTTTTTAAGTTGGAAGTAGAATGGCCGTTTTGGCTCAGTCAGTTGGGTTTGATTTTACTTGGGGTGCAAATCGGATCCACATTTACACGTACGGTATTAAATGATATTACGCAAAACTGGTTATCAATTGTTTTAGTAACAGTATTGCTGTTGGGGATGGCAATACTGATTGCGTACTTCTTTAAAAAAATCGCGAAAGTGAATAATGAAACAGCTTTGCTAAGTGTTATACCTGGTGCGTTGAGTCAGATGTTGATTATGGCTGAAGAAGATAAACGTGCAAATATTTTAGTGGTGAGTTTAACACAGACGTCACGTGTCATTTTCGTGGTGATTTTAGTACCGATGATGTCTTATTTTATGTCGAGTGGAAGCGGAGATGCCTCTAGTAGTAAGGTAGTGGAACTTGAACCGTTGACTCGCGTATTGAATCTCGGACAAATTGCTTTGTTGGTAGTTGGCATTGCGATTGTTTACTTTGTGATGGCGAAAATTAATTTTCCAACGAAACAATTACTTGCACCGATAGTGGTATTGATTGCTTGGAATATGTTTACGAATGAAACATTTTCACTAGATAACTATTTAATTGCAGCAGCACAAATTGCATATATGATTCGAATTGGTATTCAAATTTCTAAATTAATGAATGATTTAAAAGGACGTGTTGCAGTTGCTATCGCATTTCAAAATGTGATGCTCATTTTATTAGCAGGTGTAATGGTTTATTTAATTTCACTCTTTAATCATATGCGATTGAACGATTTATTCTTAGGCGCAGCACCAGGCGGCATGAGTCAAATTGTCTTGGTCGCAATGGAAACACATGCGGATGTAGCTATCATCTCTAGTTTCCATATCTTTAGAATTTTCTTTATCCTGTTCATAATTGCGCCAATCATAAAATACTTCTTAAGTTATACTGAGCGTAAATTGAATAAGTAACACATGAAAATAACCGCCGATGAGGCGGTTATTTTGTATTCATACAATTAAATTAATGTGTTTCTCCTAAAGCGATATTTTCATCGCTGTTATCTGCTGATAATTCTGAGATTGCTGCTTCTAATCCTTTAACAATAGTATCTAGTGCCATTGAAGGAGTATTTGGTTTATTTGTCACTTGTTCAGGAATGAACGGTACGTGGATAAAACCGAATTGAATATATGGGAAAGTAGTCGCATGTAAATATCCCAATTGATATAACACATGGTTACAAACAAAAGTTCCTGCAGTATTTGATAGTGAAGCAGGAACACCTGCATCTTTAATCGCTTGTGTCAGTCGTTTAACTGGCATATTTGAAAAGTAAGCAGGTGCACCGTCTTCTTGAATGACTTCATCAATCGGTTGATTGCCTTTATTGTCAGCAATTCTCGCATCATCTACATTAATACCGACACGCTCAGGTGTTAAATCAAATCTGCCGCCAGCTTGTCCAATAGCAAGCACCGCATCATATGTTTCAATTTTAAGTTGTTGTTTGATGACTTCGACAGATTCATTGAATACAGTAGGGATTTCTAATTTAGTAATCGTATGTTCACCAATTGTTTCTGGTAATAACTTCACCGCTTCTAAAGCTGGATTTGTTTTTTCTTTACCAAATGGATCAAAAGCTGTTACAAGTATATTCATGTTATCTTCTCCTTTATCTATATATTAAAATGCCCAAAAATACATTAATCCGATGTGTACTAAGATTAATAAAAAGGCAACTGGAATTTGTGCTTTAATGACGCTAAATTCGTTTTTCATTTCTAATAAAGCGACTGGCAACGTGTTGAAGTTTGCGGCCATCGGTGTTAATAAAGTACCACAGAAACCACCAGTCATCGCTAGTGCACCCGCGATTGCAGGATCAGCACCTTGTGCAATAACAAACGGAATACCAATACTTGCGGTAATAACAGTGAAGGCTGCAAATGCATTACCCATCAACATTGTGAAAATGACCATACCTAAAATATAGGCAGTCGCACCAATTAAATGATTACCTTCAGGTAAGAAACTTGAAATCCCGTTAGAGATGACTTTTCCCACACCGCTGACTGTAAATAACACACCTAGAGCAGCTAAGAATTGTGGTAAGATGCCGACTGTCCCAACTTGTTGTGTCAATCTATCACTGTCATATAAAATGTATTTTGCTTTAGGCTTGATAATGAAATATGCAGCAATTAAACCGACAACTGAAGCAACACCTAAGCCAATCGCACCGCCTAACGGTGTCCAGTTCGAAACTATAACCGCAACAACAGCTAAAACAACAGCTGGCCAAAAGAGTTTATTGCCGAAACGTTCAGCGCCTTGCTCACCTTGTTTCTCAGTGACGTCCACAATATTTTTGATTGTGACTTGACGTGTTAGTGTTAATAGACCCATCAATAAAATAAGTGCGCCATTGACTACGTTTGGAATATAGGGTCCGAAAATAAACGTAATTGCGAGCAAAATCCAAAATAGAGCAGTGCCTATACGTTTCCCTTTGTTTGGGTCTCGAAGTACACGGTACGCTGTATAAAGTAATTGAATACCGATTAAAATATAAAAGAATTCAAGGATAGTATCTAATGTGTGTTGACTCATGCTTGGTCCTCCTTGTTTCTGTATTTACGTTCTAAATAACGGTCTAATAAGATGTTTTTAACTACCACGATAATAATAGTGATGATAGCAATTGGGACGGAAGCTAATGCCAAACTTACCGCATTGACTTTAATATCAAGTGAGTTAAAAGTACCAACCATTAATAGCACGCCTGCAGCACCTACGAATAAATTCTGCCCAAAGAAGTTACCGTAGTTCTCCATAGCTGAAGCTTCTGCTTTTATTTTCTCTACATCTTTTTCATCAATTTGTTCTGGTTTTAAATTGTACTTTGTTTTTAATGCACCTTGGACCATCGGATTAATTAATGGACGCACAAATTGAGGATGTCCTCCAATACGAATTGAAGCGAGTCCTGCAATTTCTCTAATCAATAAGTATAAAGATAATAAACGTCCACTGGTCACTGATTTAACTTTACCGATTAATACCGTTGCTTGTTTCTTTAAGCCGAAGCGTTCAATCAGCCCGACCATCGGCAATGTTAATAAGAAAAGAGAAACAAGACGGTTATCGACAAAGGCTTTGCCGAGGACATCTAATATTTCATAGAAATCCATACCGGATACTAGCCCGGTTACAATCGCAGCAGCTAAAATAACCGCAATTGTATCAAACTTAAATAGGAATCCAACAATAATGACTAAGATACCTATTAATTTCAACCACTCCATAAAATACCCCCTAAAAATATAATATAATTGATATTCTAGCATAAAATAGAGAGAATTTTACGACAATTTTAAATATTAAAATAAAATAGGGGCACTGTTGTGCTCCTATTGTTTTGAAGGTTTAAAAGGGCAATCAATTAGATGCGCATCATAAAGACCTGCTGCTTCTAAAAATGAAAACATAGTAACAGGTCCCATAAATTTAAAGCCATACTCTTTTAAGTCTTTAGACATTTGTTTGGCACGTTCATCGACTGTTATGCGGTCTTTAGTTGAACGATATTGCAAATCAATCGGTTGATAATCGACATATGACCAAAGGAAATCGCTAAAACTGCCATGTTCCTTTTCGATTTGTATATAGCCTTTGGCTTGGCTGACAATTGCTTCTAATTTCTTTCTATAGTGAACGATATTAGGAAATTCCATGAGTTCATCAATATCTTTTTCTGTCATTTGTGCAATTCTATAAGGATCAAATTGATGAAATGCTTCGCGATAAGCAGGTCGTTTCTTTAAGATGGTTAACCAAGATAAACCTGCATGTTGTGATTCTAAAGCCATTAATTCAAATAATTTTCGACTATCATAAAGCGGATGACCCCATTCTTCATTATGATATTCTATATAGAGTGGGTCAGTTGTGTTGAATGCACATTCATTCATAAAATTTCATTCCTTCGCATTGACTTATTTTAGAGTTCTATTATACTATAAATTAGTAGAGAATATGATTTCGGGAAGAGTAGACAGTTTATTAATTTCAAAGAGAATGTATGGTTGGTGAAAATACATAATTGATGCTGTTGAAGGTAGCCCGCTTGGATCTTTAGCTGAACAACAAAGTAGGTTAAAGCGTGTATTGAGCGTTAATCATTATGAAGTGCAATATAGATGAACTATGTTGAATTTAGGTGGTACCACGGAACATCCGTCCTATGTATAGGAACGGGTGTTTTTTATTTTAAGGAGGAATTGTCCTATGGAAATGAAACCAAAATACAATCCGAATGAGGTTGAAGCTGGACGCTATCAAGAATGGGTAGAGAAAGGTTATTTCAAACCTAGCGGAGATACTACAAAAGAAACGTATACGATTGTTATCCCACCTCCGAATGTAACTGGTAAATTACATTTAGGTCATGCTTGGGATACAACTTTACAAGATATTTTAACGCGTATGAAACGTATGCAAGGTTACGATACATTGTATCTGCCTGGTATGGACCATGCAGGTATCGCAACTCAAGCAAAAGTTGAAGCGAAATTACAAGAACAAGGCATTTCAAGACATGACTTAGGTCGTGAAAAATTCTTAGAGGAAGTATGGAGCTGGAAAGAAGAATACGCTTCATTTATTCGTCAGCAATGGGCGAAATTAGGTCTTGGTCTTGATTATGATAGAGAACGTTTCACTTTAGATGAAGGTTTAAGCAAAGCGGTTAAAAAAGTCTTTGTCGACATGTATAACAAAGGTTTAATTTATCGCGGCGAACGTATTATCAACTGGGATCCTGTTGCGAAAACTGCGATTTCAGATATTGAAGTGATTCATGAAGATACACAAGGTAAATTCTATCACTTTAAATATCCTTACGCGGACGGCGAAGGCTATATTGAAATTGCTACAACACGTCCAGAAACAATGTTAGGGGATACAGCGATTGTTGTTAATCCTAATGATGAACGTTATAAAGATGTTATTGGCAGAAAAGTTATTTTGCCGATTGTCGGTCGTGAATTGCCAATTTTAGCTGATGAATATGTTGATGTTGAATTTGGTAGTGGTGCAATGAAAGTTACACCTGCCCATGATCCAAATGACTTTGAATTAGGTAAAAGACATAATCTTGAATCTATTATTGTTATGGATGAATCAGGTAAAATGAATGATAAAGCTGGTAAATACGAAGGTATGGACCGCTTCGAATGCCGTGAACAATTAGTAGAAGACTTAAAAGCTGAAGACTTAGTCATTAAAATTGAAGATCATACACATGCGGTCGGTCATTCTGAAAGAAGCGGTGCGATTGTAGAGCCATATCTTTCTACGCAATGGTTCGTCAATATGGAACCTCTTGCGAAACGTGCACTTGATAATCAAAAAACAGATAACCGCGTGAATTTTGTACCTGAACGTTTTGAACATACTTTCAATCAATGGATGGAAAATATTCGTGACTGGACAATTTCACGTCAATTATGGTGGGGTCATCAAATTCCAGCTTGGTATCATAATGAAACAGGCGAAATTTATGTAGGAGAAGAAGCACCAGAAGATATTGAAAACTGGACGCAAGATGAAGATGTATTAGATACATGGTTCTCTAGTGCATTATGGCCATTCTCAACACTTGGCTGGCCAGATACGGAAGCAGAAGATTTTGAACGCTACTATCCAACAAATGCATTGGTGACAGGCTATGATATTATATTCTTCTGGGTTGCACGTATGATTTTCCAAGGATTAGAATTCACAGATCAACGTCCATTCAACGACGTGTTATTACATGGTTTAGTACGTGCGGAAGATGGTCGTAAAATGAGTAAATCATTAGGTAACGGTGTCGATCCTATGGATGTTATCGACCAATATGGTGCAGACAGCTTAAGATACTTCTTAGCTACAGGTTCATCACCAGGTCACGATTTACGTTACTCAACTGAAAAAGTAGAATCAGTTTGGAACTTCATCAACAAAATTTGGAACGCTGCACGTTTCAGCTTGATGAATATCGGTGAAGACTTCAAATTTGAAGATATTGATCTATCACAAAATTTATCACTTGCTGATAAATGGATTTTAACGCGCTTAAACGAAACAGTTAAAACTGTGACTGACTTAAGTGATAAATATGAGTTTGGTGAAGTCGGCCGTGCTTTATATAACTTTATCTGGGATGAATTCTGTGATTGGTATATTGAAATGAGTAAAATTCCAATGAACGGTGAAGACGAAGCACAAAAACAAGTCACTCGTTCAGTATTATCTTATGTGCTTGACCGTACTATGCGCATGTTGCATCCTTACATGCCATTTGTAACAGAAGAAATTTGGCAAAACTTACCACATGAAGGTGAAACAATTGTGACAAGTGCATGGCCAAAAGTTCAAACTGAATTTATGTATGAAGACAGTAAACAAGCAATGCAATATGTTGTAGAAATTATTAAAGCTGTCCGTCAAGCACGTTCAGAAGTGAATACACCACTTTCTAAAGCGATTCCGATTTATATCAAAACTAAAAATGCGGAAATTACACAAATGCTTGAAGATAACAAACATTATATTGACCGCTTCGGCCACCCAAGCGAATTAATCATTTCAACAGATATCGAAACACCTGACAAAGCAATGACTTCTGTAGTCGGCGCTGGTGAAGTGATTTTACCATTAGAAGGTTTAATCGATATGGATAAAGAAATTGCACGTCTTGAAAAAGAATTAGATAAATGGCAAAGCGAACTTGATCGTGTTGATAAAAAATTATCAAACGAGAACTTCGTAAACAAAGCACCTGAAAAAATTATTAATGAAGAACGTGCGAAAAAAGAAGACTATCAAGAAAAATATGATAGCGTCAAAGCTAGAATTGAACAATTAAGAGCATAGGAGTCCTGATAATGAATTACCTAGACAGCTTATATTGGATACACGAAAGAAATAAGTTTGGTATCAAACCAGGCACAAAACGCATGGAATGGATGCTTGAACGTTTAGGCCACCCAGAGCAAAATATTAAGGGCATCCATGTCGGCGGCACAAACGGCAAAGGTTCTACAGTCGCATACTTGCGCGCTGCACTTGTCGAAAATGGTTATGATGTCGGTACATTTACTTCACCTTATATTGAAACGTTCAATGAGAGAATCAGCTTGAACGGGACGCCTGTCAGTGATGATGTTATCGTTGAGCTGGTTGCGCGTGTGAAGCCAGTAAGTGAAGAGATGGAAGCGGAAACTGAATATGGAACTGCAACTGAGTTTGAAATTATCACAACGATGATGTTCTTATACTTCGGTGCGATACGACCTGTAGACTTTGTAATTGTTGAAGCAGGACTTGGTATTAAAAATGATTCAACAAATGTATTTGCACCTATCTTGACGATTCTGACGAGTATCGGTTTAGATCATACAGATTTATTAGGTTCAACTTATTTAGATATTGCTAAAGATAAAGGTGATATCATTAAAGCGAATACGCCATTTGTTTATGCTGTTAAAGAAGATGAAGCTTTAAAATACTTAAGCGAATATGCAGAAAAACAACAAGCGCCTGCTTATGAGTTAGATAAGGATATTTCTGTAGTTTCAGAAGAAGATGAGTTTACGTATCGCTTTAAAGATTATGAATTAGAAAATATTGCATTGCATATGTTAGGTGAGCATCAAAAAGAGAATGCGGCACTTGCGATTACAGCATTAATTGTGATGTTTGAAGCGGGTCAGATTCAATTAGACTTCAATAAAATGATTAAAGCCATGGAAGAAGTCAGTTGGACAGGACGTATTGAAGAAGTAAAAGAAAAACCACTTATGATTATTGATGGTGCTCATAATAATGAAAGTATCGATGCATTAGTAGATACAATCCAAAACTATTACCATAAAGATAAAGTAGATATTTTATTCTCAGCTGTGAGTGGCAAACCGATTCATCATATGTTAGAAGATTTAAGCCAGATTGCAGATCGTGTTTACATTACAGACTTTGATTTCTATCGTGCGAAGCCAAAAGAAGAAATCGCAAATGAAGCAGAAAATTTTGATCCAGTTTTAATTGATGACTATGTTGACTTTATAGAGAATTATGAAGGTGATGCATTAGTTATTACTGGAAGCTTATACTTCATTAGTGAAGTGAAAGCCAAAGTGAATTTTGAAGCATAACTATCAAAATTAAATATTCAATTTAAAACTCCTTTTGAGATGATATCTATTCAAAGTCATTTCAGAAGGAGTTTTCATGTTTTCAGCATGAAAAAAAGACAATTGTATAGGAGGTTTATGCGCAAAATTTTAAAATAAAATAAATTAAGTATTCTATTTGAAAATACCCTTTACAGTAAGTATAATAACGTTGATAATTCAGAAAGTAGGTGGAGCCTCTGCACATTTTTGTAGCTATCCTGATGACTTCAGTGATTGAAAGTTTTTTATATCAACTTTGTTTTGTTAAGCGATTAAACTTTGGCTATTTGAAACAACGTTCAAAGTGTGAAACGTGTCATCATGATTTAAAATGGTACGATTTAGTTCCAATTGTTAGTTTTTTGGCTTTAAAAGGTCAATGCCGATACTGTAGGCATAAGCTTTCTAAATTACATGTCATAGGTGAATTATTAGCCTTATTGCCAATAGTTTTACTGGTATTTCATGTAATTTATCCCTCTTCAGCATTATTTCTATCTATATATTTATTTCTACTCGTTGCAGCACTGTATGATAGTCATACGCATACTATCCCAACACACTTCGTATTTATTTTTCTTATAGTCGTATTTGCTATAGCGCCAAAAGTGTTTATAACGCAAATTGTTATCGTAATCTTACTGCACATTTTATTTTTACTTGCACCTCATGCGATAGGATATGGTGACATTTTAATTTTTTCTATCCTCAGTCTCGTTTTCCCTTATTTATTTTTCCTCATGATTTTTTGCATGACATTCATTATAGGTGGTTTATTTATTACAATGTGGGGCCGGGACATAATTGTTCTGGAACCTAATAAAAAGGACGATTTTCACATATAAAAATGAAAATCGTTCCTTTTTTATTTTGTCCAAGAAATTTTCAGCTCGTAGAGCTGCTAATTTCCTAATAT
>NZ_PZGG01000011.1 GCF_003043455.1 Staphylococcus simulans
AAAATAGAGTGAGCAGAATAAATATTAAGACAAGAAGTCGATTCGCATCAAAGAAGTAAAACTCATGAATTGAGGCGTAAATAAAATGAAAAAATGGTTATTATTTATTAGTACTGTCATTTTGGCAGTCATCGTGCAAGGCTGTTCTCAAAAAGATCCTGATTTAGCAGGTAAAGGCGATAAAATTAAAATTGTAGAATTTGCGGATTATAAATGTCCGTATTGTAAAAAAGTAGAAGATCATATCATGCCTACACTTAAGAAGGATTATATCGACAAAGGCAAGGCTGACTATCAATTAGTGAATGTCGCTTTCTTAGGTAAGGATTCTATTATTGGTTCACGCGCTGGACATGCGGTTAAAATTTATGCGCCGAAACAATATTTGAACTTCCAACAGAAAATCTATGGAGAACAACCTGAAACAAAAGGTCATAAAAAACCATGGATTAATGAAAAGTTAGTAGATGGTCTAATTGATGAATTAAATATTTCTGAACAAACAAAAGCAGACATTAAAAAAGACTATAAAACCAAAGACAGTAAGTCTTATAAAGCAGCTGAGAAAGATAAAGCATTAGCAAAAGAGAAAAAAATAGATACAGTGCCAGTGGTTTATATTGATGGGCAGCTTGTGAAAGATCCTTATCAATTTAAAGACTATAAAAAATTATTAGAAGAATAAGTTCAAAAGACAGTTTGTGTGGTAATACGTCACGATGCAAACTGTCTTTTTGTGTTTAATCTAACTTCCTATTCTTGTCTTTAGTATGTGTAAGTGATAAAATACTTTGATATAAAACGTAACGATTACGATTTGAGTTTATATACAGATTAATAGAGAGATACGGAAAGGAAGTAATAAATGATGCAACATTACCGTGTAGCAATTATAGGTGCAGGTGCAGCCGGTGTCGGTATGGCAATTGCGTTCCAACAAATCGGTTTAGATGATAATGATATGATTATGATTGATAAAGGTAAAGTCGGACAATCATTCTTAAATTGGCCGAAATCTACAAGAACCATTACCCCTTCATTCACAACAAATGGTTTCGGTATGCCAGATATTAATGCAGTGTCTACTGAAACTTCTCCAGCTTATACATTTAATGAAGAACACGTTTCAGGCGAAACATATGCAGATTACTTACAAACTGTCGCCCAACATTACGAACTTCCTGTACAAGAAGATACTGCCGTTGAAAAGGTAGATTTTGTCGATGGACATTATGAAATTCATACAAATCAAGGTTTAATCACAAGTGAATATGTCTTTGTGGCAACAGGTGATTTCTCATTTGCACGTAAGCCATTTAAATATGGTCAGCACTATAGTGAAGTAGAAGACTTTATGAAGATGCCAGGTGATGAGTATGTGATTATCGGCGGTAATGAAAGTGCGTTTGATGCGGCCATTTGTATGGCTGAACAAGGTAAACAAGTTTCAATCTATACCCATTCAACAGGTTTAGAAGATGAACATGCAGATCCAAGTATCCGTTTATCTCCTTATACGCATCAACGCTTACGTAAAGCAGTTCAACAAGGAGCTATGATTGAGTTGAATGTAGGTTATACCGCTTCTAAAATTTCATTTTCTGACGTAGACCGTAAATATGTGATTCAGTTCAATAACGGTAAACAAGCTACATCAAAGAATGAACCAATTTTAGCAACTGGTTTCGATGCGACAACAAATCCATTAGTACAACAATTGTTCAGTACACAAGATGGTGACATTGAGTTAACAGATAATGATGAATCTACACGTTATCCGAATGTCTTCTTAATCGGGCCGACTGTCCGTCATGCGGATGCGATTTTATGTTATATCTACAAATTCCGTGCACGTTTTGCGGTACTTGCGACAACAGTGTTAGAAAGAGAAGCATTAGAGATTAATGAGGAAGCGGTTGAAGTTTATAAAAACAACAATATGTATTTAGATGACTACAGCTGCTGTGAAGTGGACTGCTCATGCTAGAGGTCAAATTCAACTTAGCAACAGGACAAGCCACTGATATACCAGATGGAACGCATCAGTTGAAGTTGACGGGTTTTAAACATTTAACAACTGCGCAGCAATTTTTGCTGCGCCAGTTTATTACTAAGGAACATATTCATGCCTCGCCGTATCAGACAGTTGTTTCTGATAATACACAAACACAATATGATATTCAGAAATTGAAAGCGTATGTAGAAGCAAGTCGACAACATCATCCAAAGTTTCGTGATACTTTGCTAGGTTGGTTGATTATCTTCCTGATGTTTGCATTGCCGATTTATTTAGCGTATCACTTTTCAGATTGGCTCCAAAATCAGTATGTCTCTCATTGGATAGAAATGATGACGACACATGCACATACGCCATTTCAATGGTTGAACCAAGTGCTATACGGAGATTATGGTGTATTGTCGTTAGGTATTTATTCCTTAGTATGGGCTTTGCCTGTGGTCGTAATGATTGGAATATCTACTGCAGTGATTGATCAGACTCAATTGAAACAATTTGTGGTGTGGTCGATTGAACCGACGATGAGAAAAGTAGGGCTAGATGGCCAAGATATTATTCCTGTACTAGAAGGATTTGGTTGTAATGCGGCAGCTATTACACAAGCCAACAGCCAATGTAGTGCCTGTACCAAAACAAGTTGTATGAGTATTATCAGTTTTGGTTCGTCATGCAGTTATCAAATTGGCGCAACATTATCTATCTTTAGTGCTGCACAACATTCATGGCTGTTTGCGCCTTATTTATTGCTCGTGTTTACAGGAGGTATTCTGCACAATAAATTATGGTATCGTAAACGAAATGACTTTCATATCACACCGCCTGTGTATCGCAATCAATTGAAATGGCCGAGTTTGAAACCCTTATTGAAACAGATTTGGGGTACCATTGAGATGTTTCTGATGCAGGCATTACCTATTTTTATCGGTATTTGTATTATCGTGAGTTTATTAGCATTAACACCGATATTAACAGTGATTTCTACAATCTTTACACCATTACTCTATTTACTCCATATTCCAGATAGTATGGCACCAGGAATTTTATTCTCAATGATACGTAAAGATGGTATGTTGCTATTCAATTTCGGTAATGGCACCGTACTGCAATCTTTATCTCCAGCCAGCTTATTGGTTTTAGTGTTCTTTAGTTCTACATTTTCATCATGTATGGTGACTGTTTCTATGATGGCGAAACATTTAGGTTTGAAACAAGGTGGTGCAATTATCGGTAAACAAATGGTCACATCAATCGTCTTAACATTAGCTATTGCTTTATTAGCAGGTGTTTTAATTTAATACATCTCTCTATGGAAAGAGGTAAATACATGGATATTATAATTATCGGAGGATTTCTAGGCGGCGGTAAGACTACCACGTTAAATCATTTAATCAAAGATGCGTTTCAAAAAGGTTTACAACCCGCTGTGATTATGAATGATTTCGGCAAAGCTAGTGTTGATAGTCATTTAGTGGAAGGTTCAGTGCCGATGGATGAAATTATTGAAGGCTGCATTTGTTGTGCGATGAAAGCGGATGTTTCTAAACAGCTTCATGAGATTTATTTAACATATCAACCAGATGTAGTCTTTGTGGAATGCAGCGGTATTGCTCATACACAGTCGGTGATTGATGCATGTTTAACTCCTGTGCTTGCGCCTGTATCAACTATTCGCAGTGTCATCGGTGTAGTAGATGCGACCTTATATCAACGGGTTGAAAGTTATCCTGGTGATATGCAGAAGTTGTATTATGATCAATTGTCTTATTGTTCACATCTCTTTATCAACAAAGTGGATCGCTGTGAGCCTGAAGCTATCGCACCCATCCTTTCTGATTTAATGATACTGAATCAAGAAGCGGAAATTTCTGTCGGCAGTTTTGGTCAATTTGAGACTAAGACTGTATTTTCAAATGAAGTTCAAGTTAAAGAAAGTGTGCCGCAAGCTTGTGACTTAGGTCATGCACATTCTGGTATCGGTCATCGTTATTTTGCGTTTAAACATTCGGTTAAACTTGAAGATTTAGTTAAATGGTTTGAAACTTTGCCACAATCGACATATCGCGCAAAAGGGTTTGTACAACTGGCAGAACATCCCCAGCTTCAATTAGTTCAATATGCACAAGGCCAATTAGAAATAGAACCGATTGAGCTAGAAGGTCAGACAGACCAATACCTTGTCGTTATCGGCAGTCAACTAGATAAAATTAAAGTTCCGCAGTTTTAAAGTGTCACGCTATTCTTATCGAATAGCGTGTTTTTTATTTTTAATGCAAAGTATATCTTAATAGAAATCGGGTATGCGAAGAATGGAACGAAAATATTAAGACAAAACTGTCGATATATTAAATATATGTGGTATACTAATTATACAAATAAAAATTGGAGGTTTGTTTTATGACTAAATTTACTTTTGATGCAGCACATTCTTCTGTAGCTTTCCAAGTGAAACACTTAATGGTTTCTAAAGTGAAAGGTGCATTCGATCAATTTAACGTAGAACTATCAGGTGACTTAAACGATTTCAGCACACTTAAAGGTGAAGCGACAATCGATGTAAAATCAATCAATACTAATCAAGAAGACAGAGATAACCACTTACGCACAAATGATTTCTTCGCGGCGGATGAGCACCCAGAAATCAAATTCGTAATCAAAGAAGCTTCTGAAGATAAAGTAACTGGAGACTTAACAATCAAAGGTGAAACACACGAAGAAACTTTCGATGTAGACTTTGAAGGCGTAAGCAAAAACCCATTAAACGATACTAACGTAGCTGGCTTCACAGTTTCAGGTAAAGTTGACCGTGAAAAATATGGTATGACTTTCAACCAAAAATTAGAAACTGGCGGGGTATTAATCGGTAAAGACGTTAAATTCGAAGCTGACGTAGAATTTATCGTAGAAGACTAATCTTTTCCTACTTACTGGAATATGGCGGAATGCTGTATTCCAGTTTTTTTATGCATAATTTTACTTTTGAAGTGGTATGATAAGTCTGTTATTTGGGAAAAGAATATCAAGGTATTCAATTCAAGATTAAAGGAAGTGTAAACGTGACAGTCACAAGAGAAGGACATAAAATTATCGGTAAACGTATATTTGATGCATCGATTCAAGAAGTATTTAATGCGTATACTACGAAAGAAAAGTTTGAACAGTGGTTCTTTCCTAAAGGCGGAGAAATTCAGGTATTTGAATTTAACCCAAAAGTGGGTGGAAAGAACTTCTTTAAAATCACGATGCCAGATGCACAAAGTTATACTGTACAACAATATGAAACGATAGAAGCACCGCATAAAATTATTTATCGTGACTATTTCGCAGATGAAAAGGGCAACGTAGATACAAAGATGCATGGCATGCGTGTGGAAATTTATTTCACTTCAAAAGATAACCATCAGACAGAAGTACGTTCTGTATCAGTGATGCCATCAGAAGATGCAGCCAAACAACTAATGGAAATGGGTGTCGAACAAGGTATGGAGAGTACATTAGATCAGTTAGAACAACTCCTGAAATAATGATAGGGGATTCCCCGATTTCTACGCTGAGTGATATTCAATCTCATTTGAAAGTGCTAAACTATAGTTGTTAATACAAAAGAGGTGAGATGAATGAACGAGCGTTACGTAAAAGTTGTGATTCTTTACGTTATCAGTACATTACTTCCATCCTTAATTTTCCCATCAAAATGCGTTTCAAATAGCGGATTGAAATGGACATTAAGAACAATCACAGGCTGTGGTATTTTCTCAGCTGGCTTAAAATGGATGGTTAAACGTAAAACACAAAAACAAGCTGAATAATTAATAGAGGAATACTGGAGCGTTCATGTTCCAGTATTTTTTTCTTTTCATATTCCTCATAATTTTAAAGATAGATTTACATCATATTTAAATTGATAGACTTTAACACATTATTTAAAAATTAGATATAGTGAAATTTAAATAAAGGGTAGGCATCGGCTTAAATTAATAATATACTAGATACATCTTATTTAGATTATGGGAGGGAAAGTTTTTATGGTTATGCAAAATCATAAAACGGTTGAAGATACATATACTTCACGCCAAACGATGGACAGTGTAGTGAGTTCATCTCAAATGAAATCAGTAATGTTAAGCAAAACCCCTGCACGTTATTTTTTAAAGTCAATGATGTCAGGTTTCTTATTATCAATTGTGGCAGTCTTTATGCTTGCGATGAAAACACAACATACTGGTTTAAATGAAGGGGCAGTCAACTTCATCGGAGCTGTTTCATTCAGTTTAGCCTTAGTATTGATTGTATTAACGAATTCAGAACTTTTAACAAGTAACTTTATGTATATGACAGCAGGTGCGTACTATAAATCAGTACCAATTGGTAAAATCTTATGGCTATTTTTTGTATGTTTCTTAGGAAATATTGTCGGAGGCTTTGTGTTATTTGGTTTAATGAAATTTACAAGCGTTATGACACCAGAAATGGTTAAAGCCTTAACAGGTATCGTCGATAAGAAAACAATACTTGGAACTTGGGATGGTATTTTAGTGAAAGCCATCTTCGCCAACTTCTTTATCAATATCGGTATTTACGTATCAATGCAGTTTAAAGACGGCTTATCAAAAGGCTTCTTTATCGCATGCGGCGTTGTAGTCTTCGTATTTATGGGCTATGAACACGTTGTTTATAACGCTAACTTATTCTCAGGTATGATGTTCTATAATATCGGCGCATTAGCTTGGTTAGATGTGTTGAAAAACATTGTTTTCGCATTTATCGGAAACTATATCGGCGGCGGTATTTTCGTAGGTCTGCTTTATGCATTCTTTAACGGAAAACGTAATCATTACTTAGATCAGCAAAAATAATAAAAGAATATACAGCAGATGATGTAATGTTTTTTAATATTTTATGTTTTCACATATAAATAGTTGAATACGTCAGGGAATCCCCTCAAGATAGAGCTAAGGGGATTCCCTATTTTTATAATAATTATGTGAATGCATTCACATTAATTCAAAATTTAAGGTACAATGCAATTAAAGGGGGGAAATGCATATGACACAAACAATTGTCGTTATGCATGGAATGAGACGTGGCAAACAAAATCAATTATTGATGGAGGAGCTTGACAGCGTTGCACAACAAATAGAAGGCACATTTGATGTTGCGTTTATCGAGAGTGATGAACTTTCATTACCTCAAGTGGTACGTAAACATTTATGGGAGGGTGAAACTTCCTTTGTGATTGTGCCGCTTTTATTATTTTCTGGCAGACATTACTTACAAGATTTGCCTGAAGTGATGCGTCAGATGCAACTGATGTTTCCAAGTATTACGTATGAAATACGTCAGCCCCTTTGTAATCATCCAAGTTTAACTAAATGGATTAATCAGCGTATTGAAGCCTGGCCAGAGGCACATACCCCAGGTTCCGCAATCATCTTAATTGGACATGGCAGTCCGATTGTGACAGAGCCTGATGCTGAAATCGATGATATTGCGGCACGAATCACTACAGAGTTACCGGTCTATACCATGATGTTTTACGGAGATAAACAGTTTGAAAACCTGTTGCCTGTAATGAAAGATGATTATGACCAAATCTATGTGATTCCAATTTTCTTTTATGATGGTTTCTTAGTTAATAAGATTAAGAAGAAAATCGAGAAAATCAAAGGTGCATCGAATATCACAATTGCATCAGCGTTGAATTTTGAACCGGAGTTAGATGAGATGTTAATTGATAGATTGAATCAGAAAGAGGCGGTTTGATATGTACCCTATACAACTGGATTTGTCAAAGAAACATGCAGTATTAGTCGGCGGAGGCAGAATCGGATACCGTAAGTTTAAACAACTAGCAAAAGCCAATTGCGGAGATGTTACAGTCATTTCTAAATCTTTTTTGCCAGAATTTTTTGAAGAGTCTTACCCTAATATGAAATTAATCACTAAAGACTATGCGAAAGAAGATATTGAAAACGCAGATGTTGTGATTATCGCAACAGACTCACCAGAAATCAATGATCAGATCAAGCAAGATACTAAACCGACACAGTTGGTTAACCATACAGGGGACAAAGAACGATCTGACTTTTTTAATATGAAAGAATTTGAGTTTGAAGATTTATCCATTAGTGTCCGTTCAAATGGTGGAGATTATAAAAAAGCGAAACATGTGGCACAAGCGATTCAACAATTTTTAGCTGAAGAATACGGGAGGGAATAAGGATGCCAAAAACTAAGTTAGTCATGATCGGTAACGGTATGGCCGGCGTCAGAACAATTGAAGAGATTTTAGAGAGAGACAAAGATAAATATGAAATCACAATTATAGGGAAAGAACCCTATCCAAACTATAACCGCATTATGTTATCAAACATCTTACAAAAGAAAATGTCGGTTGATGAAACAATCATGAACCCTTATTCATGGTATGAAGAAAATGACATTTCACTCATCACAGGAGAACGTGCAACGCGCGTTAATCGTGAACAGAAATTAGTGGAAACTGAATCAGGTCAAGAAATCCCATATGACATTTGTATCTTTGCGACAGGATCAAATGCGTTTGTCTTACCGATTCCAGGTCATGAATTACCAAGTGTTATAGGTTGGCGTACAATTGAAGATACAGAACGTATGATTGAAATTGCACAGACGAAAAAAGAAGCAATCGTTATTGGTGGCGGCTTGCTTGGTTTAGAATGTGCAAGAGGTTTACTTGACCAAGGTATGAACGTGACTGTTGTTCACTTAGCTGAATGGTTAATGGAAATGCAGTTAGACCGTCAAGCAGGTGAAATGCTACGTGAAGACTTAGAAAAACAAGGAATGCGTTTTGAATTAGGTGCGCATACAAAAGAAATCTTAGGTGAAAACGACGTTGAAGGTATCCGTTTAGCAGACGGCAGAGAATTACCAGCTGACTTAGTGGTGATGGCTGTTGGTATTCGTCCATTCGTTCAAGAAGCGAAAGACTCTGGTTTAGAAGTTGAGCGCGGTATCGTTGTTGATGATTTCATGCGTACAAGTGATGAAAATATTTATGCAGTCGGTGAATGTGCGCAACATAATGGCAGAGTTTATGGCTTAGTCGCACCTTTATATGAACAAGGTAAAGTATTAGCTGACTACTTAACTGACCGTGATACAGACGGCTATAAAGGTTCAACAACATTCACTTCATTGAAAGTATCTGGCTGTGATTTATATAGTGCTGGTCAAATTCAAGAAGATGAAGAAGTTGAAGGTGTTGAAATCTACAACAGTCAAGACCATGTTTACAAAAAAATCTTCTTAAAAGGTGAACGTGTTGTAGGTGCAGTATTATATGGTGATACTGATGATGGTACGCGTTTCTTCAATATGATGAAAAAACGTGAATCTATCGAAGATTACACATTAGTATCTCTATTAAGCAAAGCAGGCGAAGAAGAAGGTTTATCTGTTGCGGACATGGATAATGATGAAACAATCTGTGGCTGTAACGGTGTAACTAAAGGTACAATCGTCAATGCGATTGTAGAAGATGGTTTAACATCTGTAGCGGAAGTTACTAAAGCTACTAAGGCAGGTAACTCTTGTGGTAAATGTAAACCGCAAATCGGTGAACTGTTAGAACATACATTAGGCGGTGCGTTTGTCGCATCAAGACCTGCGGGTATTTGTGAATGTACTGATTTAACACGTGATCAAATCGTGACACAAATCCGTGCTAAAGGTCTGAAAACATCTAAAGAAGTACGTAACGTGCTTGGATGGAAAACTGAAGGCGGTTGTCCGAAGTGTCGTCCAGCTGTCAACTACTACTTAAATATGATTTATCCTAATGAACACGAAGATGAAAAAGCATCTCGTTTCGCAAACGAACGTTACCACGCAAACATCCAAAATGACGGTACATTCTCTGTTATTCCGCAAATGCGTGGAGGCGTGACAAATCCTGATCAATTAATCCGTTTAGGAGAAGTTGCGAAGAAATACGATGTGCCATTAGTTAAAGTGACAGGTTCACAACGTATTGGTTTATATGGTATTAAAAAAGAAGACTTACCGAAAGTATGGAAAGATTTAGGCATGCGTTCAGCATCTGCTTACGCGAAGAAAACACGTTCTGTTAAGAGCTGTGTTGGTAAAGAATTCTGTCGTTTCGGTACACAATATACAACACGTCTTGGTATCCGCTTAGAGAAAACGTTTGAATATATTGATACTCCACACAAATTCAAAATGGGTGTATCTGGTTGTCCAAGAAGCTGTGTAGAATCAGGCGTAAAAGACTTCGGTGTTATCGGTGTAGAAAATGGATTCCAAATCTATGTCGGCGGTAACGGCGGTACTGAAGTAGTGAAAGGTCAATTCCTAACGACAGTAGAAACTGAAGACGATGTAATTAAATTATGCGGCGCGTACATGCAGTATTACCGTGAAACAGGTATTTATACTGAACGTACAGCACCTTGGTTAGAAAGAATGGGCTTCGATGTAGTTAAAGAATATGTCTTAAACCCTGAAAATCAAGACGCATTATATGAACGTATCATGGAAGCAAAACGTGCAGTTGAACAAGAACCATGGTCTGAAATTGTAAATGATCGCGAAGATCAAAAAATCTTTGAAGTGGAGAAGGTGTAAGTATGCATACGTTAGAAAAAATTAAAGTAGCGGCGTTAGATGACTTAACACCCTTAATCGGTAAAAAAGTCATTGTGAAAGATAAACAAATTGGATTGTTTTTAACAGAAGACGGTACAATCCATGCGATTAATAATGTGTGTCCGCATAAACAAGGACCATTATCTGAAGGGACAGTAGCAGGTCACACTGTGTTCTGTCCGCTTCACGACTCTCAAATCGACCTGAAAACAGGACTTGTCCAAGACCCTGACGAAGGTTGTGTTGAAGTCTATACAGTAGAAGTTGAAGATGGAGATGTGTATTTATGGCTGTAAGCACGACCGGTCACGTGTACTTGGTCGGTGCTGGGCCAGGGAATCCTAACTTATTAACACGTAAAGCAGAACATTTAATCCGTACTGCGGATATTGTCCTTTACGATCGATTAGTTAATCCCTTTATCTTGCAACTCGCACCTCCCGGCATTGAAATTGTCGATGTAGGTAAAAAACCGTATAGTCGACATATTCAACAAGGTGAAATTAATGACATCATCATAGATTCAGCATACAAACATCAAAGGGTCGTTCGTCTAAAAGGAGGCGACCCTGCGATTTTCGGGCGTGTACAAGAAGAAGTGGAAGTTTTAAAAGCACATGATATTCCTTGTGAAATCGTTCCAGGGATTACGACTGCCAGTGCAGCTTCGGCTATTTTAGGTATTGGTTTAACAAGTCGTAACGTTTCTAAAAGTGTGACATTCACAACAGGAAGCTTTAAAGATTCAAAAGAAGAAGAGATTGATATTGCTTCACTGATTGATGGCGGTACTTTAGCTATTTACATGGGTATCAAGCGTCTGCATAAGATTATTGAACAAATTTATAGACAAGTCGGTAAAGATTATCCGATTTGTGCGATTTTCAACGTTTCTTATGCGAATCAAGTGATTATTCGCGGACATCTCTCTACGATTGAAGAAGATGTACGAGATGCTGCACCTGAAGATGCACCAGGTATCTTATTAGTCGGAGATGCGATGGGCTTAACAAAAGGTGCGACATATATTGAATCGGATCACTTGCCTGAGTATTTCGGTAAACAGTGTATCGTTACAGGTGAGAGAGAAGCGGCCATTGAAAAAGCATTTGAAATTTATGATGCTGGCGGTTGGGCTATGATTGATCCGAATAGCGGAGACACTTATCATCAAAGCCAATTAGACTTGATCTATCGCTTTATGCAGATGGATGATATTACAGAAATTGTGAAAGTATAGATAAATAACTTAAGTATAAGCAGTACCACTCACTAAGAGGGTGCTGCTTTTTTGTGTTGTTCAAAAAACATAGGGAATCCCCTCTAGGTTATAGGTGAATCCCTAATACATCTTACATAAAAGAAATCGTACAATAAGAGTAAGTTGAAAAAATAGTAAACAGTATTTACGAAGTTAACAGCCTAGTGAGCAAAGTAATTGAGATGAGAGGATGTTAGACATGGCAAAATTTGGATTAAACTTCTTTAAGCCGACAGAAAAATTTAATGGAAATTGGTCTGTTTTACAAGATAAAAGTAGAGAATGGGAAAAAATGTATCGTGAACGTTGGAGTCACGATAAAGTAGTCAGAACAACACATGGGGTGAACTGTACAGGTTCATGTTCTTGGAAAGTATTCGTTAAAAACGGTGTCATCACTTGGGAAAACCAACAAATCGACTACCCAAGCTGCGGTCCAGACATGCCAGAATTCGAACCACGTGGATGTCCTCGTGGAGCATCATTCTCTTGGTATGAATACAGCCCGCTTCGCGTACGCTACCCATACATCAGAGGTAAATTATGGGAACTTTGGACAACTGCGTTAGAAGAAAATGAAGGCAACATGATTAAAGCATGGGCTTCTATTGTAGAAGACGAAGAAAAAGCGAAAATTTATAAAAACGCACGTGGTAAAGGTGGACACATCCGTGTAGCATGGAAAGATGTTTTACAATTGATTGCGGCACAACTCCTTTACACAATCAAAAAAGATGGTCCTGACCGTATCGCAGGTTTCACACCGATTCCAGCGATGTCAATGATTAGTTATGCATCAGGTGCACGTTTCATTAACTTATTAGGTGGAGAAATGTTAAGTTTCTACGACTGGTATGCCGACCTTCCACCAGCATCACCGCAAATCTGGGGTGAACAAACTGACGTACCTGAATCAAGTGACTGGTACAACTCAAGCTATATCATTATGTGGGGTTCAAACGTACCATTAACACGTACACCAGATGCGCACTTTATGACTGAAGTTCGTTATAAAGGGACAAAAGTGGTTTCAGTCGCACCTGACTATGCAGAAAACGTAAAATTCGCAGATAACTGGTTAGCACCAAACCCTGGTTCTGACGCAGCGATTGCACAAGGTATGACACACGTTATCCTTCAAAATTATTACGTAGATGAACCTTCTGAAATGTTCATTAACTACGCAAAACAATATACAGATATGCCATTCTTAATCATGTTCGATAAACACGAAGACGGCTTCAAAGCAGGACGTTTCTTACGTGCGAGCGACTTAGGTATGGAATCTGAAAACAACGAATGGAAACCTGTTGTATTAGATAATGAATCAAATCAAATTATCGTTCCTAACGGCACAATGGGCCAACGTTGGGAAGAAGGCAAACAATGGAACTTGAAACTAGAAAATGAAGATGGTTCTAAAATCGACCCAGCTTTAACAGTGGCTGACGATGAGCACGAAATTCAAATCATGAAATTCCCTTACTTCGATAACGGAGGCAACAGTATTTTCGAACGTCCGATTGCAGCACGTAAAGTAACGCTAGCAAATGGGGAAACAACTTATGTTGCGACAGTGTTTGACTTAATGACAAGCCAATACGGTGTACGTCGTTTCGGACATGAATTAGAAGCTAAAGGTTATGATGATGCCGATACAGTATATACACCAGCGTGGCAAGAAAAAGTGACAGGTGTGAAACAAAAAGTAGTAACACAAGTAGCTGAAGAGTTTGCGCAAAACGCGATTGATACAGGCGGTCGCTCAATGATTATCATGGGTGCAGGTATCAACCACTGGTTCAACTCAGACACAATTTACCGTGCAGTCTTAAACCTAGTGATGCTGTGTGGTTGTCAAGGTGTTAACGGCGGCGGCTGGGCGCACTATGTAGGACAAGAAAAATGTCGTCCGATTGAAGGATGGAGCACGCTTGCTTTCGCTAAAGACTGGCAAGGTCCGCCACGTTTACAAAATGGTACAAGCTGGTTCTACTTCACAACAGACCAATGGAAATATGAAGAGTCTGGTGTAGATAAACTAGCATCACCATTAGCAGAAAATATTAAACACCAACACCCAGCTGACTACAACGTTACAGCTGCACGTTTAGGATGGCTGCCATCTTATCCGCAGTTCGATACAAACAGCTTGAAGTTCGGTGAAGAAGCAAGAGACGCTGGCGAGTTCAACAACGAAGCCATTTTAAAACGTGCGGTTGACTCTGTGAAAAACCGTGAAACAAAATTTGCGATTGAAGATCCAGATTTACGTAAAAACCATCCGAAATCATTATTTATCTGGCGTTCGAACTTATTATCAAGTTCAGCAAAAGGACAAGAGTACTTCATGAAACATATGTTAGGAACAAGTTCTGGATTACTGGCTGAAGCGAACGAAACAGATAAACCTGAAGAAATGATCTGGCGTGATGAAGTACAAGGTAAATTAGACTTGATTGTCGCATTAGATTTCCGTATGACTTCAACACCATTAAAAGCAGATATCGTCTTACCAGCAGCAACTTGGTATGAAAAACACGACTTATCTTCAACAGATATGCATCCATTCGTACACCCATTCAATCCAGCGATTGATCCATTATGGGAATCACGTTCAGACTGGGATATCTTCAAATCATTAAGTAAGACATTCTCTGATTTAGCGAAAGTGCATATGCCAGGTACATTCAAAGATGTGGTGACATCACCATTAGCACATGACTCTAAACAAGAGATTGCGACACCTTACGGTAAAGTCAAAGACTGGACAAAAGGAGAAGTTGAAGCGATTCCTGGTAAAACAATGCCTGGCTTCTCTGTAGTAGACCGTAACTATACACAAATTTATGACAAGTTCATTTCTGTCGGACCTTTACTTGAAAATGCGAAGTTAGGTGCACACGGTGTCAGCTTCCCAGTGAAGAAACAATATGAAGAAGCAAAAGACATCGTAGGTACATGGAATGACGATACAGTGAAAAACGGCTTGCCACGTATTGATACAGCAAGACGTGCTGCAGATGTCATCTTAAATATTTCATCAGCAACAAACGGTGAATTATCTCAAGCGTCATATAAAGACTTAGAAGATAAAACAGGTATGCCTTTAACAGATATTTCTAGTGACCGTAGTGCTGAAAAGATTACATTCTTAAACATTACATCACAACCACGTGAAGTCATTCCGACTGCAGTTTTCTCTGGTTCAAACAAAGGTAAAAAACGTTATTCACCATTTACAACAAACATTGAACGCTTAGTACCGTTCAGAACATTGACTGGACGTCAAAGTTACTATTTAGATCATGAAATCTTCCAACAATTCGGTGAAAGCTTACCAGTTTATAAACCGACATTGCCACCGATGGTCTTCGGTACAAAAGATAAGAAAGTCATCGGCGGACAAGATAACTTAGTCTTAAGATATTTAACACCGCATGGTAAATGGAATATTCACTCAACATACCAAGATAACCAACACATGTTGACATTATTCCGTGGAGGTCCGGTTGTTTGGATTTCTAAAGAAGATGCGGAAGCACACGATATTAACGATAACGATTGGTTAGAAGTATATAACCGTAACGGTGTTGTTACAGCAAGAGCCGTGACATCACACAGAATGCCGAAAGGAACAATGTTTATGTATCACGCACAAGATAAACATATCCAAACACCGGGTTCTGAAATTACAGGCATGCGCGGCGGTTCACATAACGCACCGACACGTATTCACTTGAAACCTACGCAAGTAGTTGGGGGCTATGCCCAAATCAGCTACAGCTTTAACTATTATGGTCCAATTGGTAACCAAAGAGATGTTTATGTAGCAGTGAGAAAGATGAAGGAGGTAGATTGGCTTGAAGATTAAAGCACAAGTAGCCATGGTATTAAACTTAGACAAATGTATCGGGTGTCACACTTGTAGTGTCACTTGTAAGAACACTTGGACAAACCGTCCAGGTGCAGAATATATTTGGTTTAATAACGTAGAAACGAAACCCGGTGTCGGATATCCGAAACGCTGGGAAGACCAAGAGAAATATAAAGGTGGATGGACACTGAATAAGAAAGGCAAATTAGACCTTAAAGCGGGCAGCCGCTGGTCTAAGATTGCTTTCGGTAAAATCTTCTACAACCCAGATATGCCAGTAATCAAAGACTACTACGAGCCTTGGACTTACAACTACGAACATCTGACAACTGCAAAAGCTGGCAAACATGCGCCGGTTGCAACTGCACATTCAGTTATCTCTGGTGACAGAATGGATTTACACTGGGGACCTAACTGGGAAGATGACTTAGCTGGCGGACATGTGACTGGACCAGAAGATCCGAACATCCAACGCATTGAAGAAAAAATTCAATTCGACTTTGACCAAACGTTCATGATGTATTTACCACGTTTATGTGAACACTGCTTAAACCCAAGCTGTGTAGCATCATGTCCTTCAGGTGCAATGTACAAACGTGACGAAGACGGTATTGTACTTGTAGACCAAGAAGCTTGTCGTGGATGGCGTTACTGCATGACAGGATGCCCATACAAAAAAGTTTACTTCAACTGGAAAACAAACAAAGCTGAAAAATGTACATTCTGTTTCCCACGTGTTGAAGCAGGTTTACCAACAGTATGTTCAGAAACTTGTACTGGCCGTATGCGTTATTTAGGTGTATTACTGTATGACGCTGACCGTGTACATGAAGTCGCATCAACTGAAAACGAACAAGATTTATATGAAAAACAATGTGATTTATTCTTAAACCCATACGACGAAGAAGTGATTGAACAAGCGTTGAAAGACGGCGTATCAATGGAATGGATCGAAGCTGCACAAAATTCACCAGTTTATAAATTGGCAATCGAATACAAATTAGCTTTCCCATTACACCCTGAATACCGTACATTACCAATGGTTTGGTATTGCCCACCATTAAGCCCAATCATGAACTACTTCGAAGGTAAAGATTCAATCAAGAACCCAGATGCGATCTTCCCAGCAATTGAAGAAATGCGTTTACCGATTGAATACCTAGCAAGCTTATTAACTGCTGGTGATACACAAGCTGTTAAAGAAGCATTGCAACGTATGGCAATGATGAGAAGTTATATGCGTGCACAAGTGACAGGTAAAGACTTTGATTTAGACCGTTTAGACCGACTTGGTTTAACAGAACGTCAAACTAAAGATATGTATCGTTTATTAGCGATTGCGAAATACGAAGATCGTTTCGTAATTCCAACATCTCACAAGGAACAATATATGGACACTTACGCTGCACAAGGTAGTCAAGGTTATGAATTCAGTGATAACACAATCGGCGGAAGCGGTTGTGACGGCTGTGGCGCACCTGTAGCAATGAAACCGGGACAAACTGGACAAGAAGCTTATAACGAAAGCTTCTATGGAGGGATTTTCCGTGATTAACCTGAATAACTTTTATAGATATCAAGAGTCAATCGGTTATTTTGCGCAACAATTGAACTTTCCTGAAAAGTTAACTTTCCATCCTAAGACGTTTGAAGATGTTTTCGATAGTCACCATCCAGCATATGCTGAGATGGTGGAATATCGTGAACGTATTCTAAGTTATCCGTTGACTGAAATTAAACAATTGTATACAGATACATTTGATTTTAATAAAGAAGCACCGCTGTATATGACTTACAATAAATTTGATACGCAGAAAGAACGCGGACAAATGTTAGCGAAACTTAAAGTGCTTTATGAAATGTTCGGACTAGATATGGTCGATAACGAACTTTCAGACTTCTTACCGTTAATGCTTGAATTCTTATACGCTGCACAATGGCAAAATGACGATCGTGCAGAAGGGAATATTGAATTCATTATTATGGTCATTGAAGATGGTACATTTGCGATGCTGAATCAATTAAGAGAAATGGATAGTCCGTATGCACCTTTAATTAAAGGCTTAAGAGAAACACTCAAATTATGTTTACAACCAAGTGAAGAGGTGACACCGCATGCTTAATCAATTTTTGTGGGTCATATACCCATATTTATGTATCGCCATTTTTATTCTCGGTCATATTGCCCGCTTTAGATATGATCAGTTTTCTTGGACAGCAAAGTCCAGTGAATTTATTGAAAAGAAACGTTTGAAATGGGGCAGTTTGTTATTCCACTTAGGGATTATTCCGGTCGCAATCGGACACTTTGTGGGTTTAGTCATTCCGCCATCATGGATCAGCGCAATGGGAGTCAGCCATGAGATGTACCATTTCGGGGCTGTATATATCGGTAGTATTTTTGGTATAATAACGTTAATTGGAATGTTTTTATTAACGTCACGCCGTGTATCAGTAAAGAATATCAGACATCTTAGTTCTGCATCAGATATGGTTGTAAACTTTTTCTTGTTGATTCTTGTATTTATGGGGTGCTATGCAACGTTAGTAACAAATGCGGTTATGCCAGATTTTGATTACAGATCATCAATTTCTGTATGGTTCAGACAATTATTCACATTCGGACCAGATGCAAATTTAATGACAGATGTGCCATGGTCATTTAAACTTCATGTATTACTTGGTTTTGGTATCTTTGCGTTATGGCCATTCACAAGATTGGTTCATGTGTGGAGTGTACCATTAACATACGCGAGCAGAAGTTACATTATTTACCGCAGAAACAAAGTCAAACATAGATAGGAGGAGACAATTTGAATAGTGTAGTTGCGACGGGTTACTTTAACTATCAAGCTGCTTTGGAAGAAATCAGAGAAGAAGAACAGTTTGATTTTGCGGCGATTGCTTTGCCTGAAGATGATTCACATAGTGCAGTCATCAAATGGAGACATGCGTCAGGCAATCTCAATAACCGCTATCAGCTGATTGTTTTGCGCCCTGGCAAGGGATTAGCTGGTCTTGTTATCCGAACTGGCTCTAGAATGATTATCGATGATGTCAATACTGTGCTGAGTCCAAATGACAAGCTCAGTTATCCGATTGTTTTAAGTGAATCACTCACAGCAATGGTTGCCATTCCTTTGTGGCATGAGAACCGTGTGTATGGCGCATTGTTGCTAGGCCAACGTGATGGTCGTCCATTGCCTGAAGGCAGTGAAGAGATTCGCATTAATCACAGGTTAGGGAGTTTTAGAGATGAAATCAATTGATAACCGTGAAAAATTACAGGAATTATTGACTCAGTATTATTTAAATACCAATGAAAAAATGGTGTTTTTAAATAAGGAAGGTCAAGTGATCGCGTTGAATGAAGCGGCAGAAGAGGTTTTTTCTGATGAAAATGACTATAGTCAAATGACGAATGCCATTTGCAGAAGATGCGAAGGCTATTCAAATGAGTTTGACATTATGTCATGTGAAAACTGTTTCTTAGAAGCGTTAGAAATCGGAAAAGGCAGCTTCCAGGTCTTTATGCGTACGCGAGATGATAAAATTGAACCATACACAGCTTCATACGAAATCATCGATAAAGCCAATGAAATCTATGCATTTACACTACACAATGTTTCTCCTCAGATTGAACGACAAGATAAGCGTTATCAACGTTTGATGATGCAAAAAACAATTTCAGCACAAGAAAATGAACGTAAGCGGATTTCCAGAGAATTACATGACGGTATCGTCCAAGAATTGATTAATGTAGACGTTGAATTACGTTTATTGAAATATCAACAAGATAAAGATGAAATGGTTGATAATTCTAAGCGTATTGAAGGCATTATGTCACGTTTAATTGATGATGTACGTAATTTATCTGTAGAACTGCGTCCATCTTCTCTAGATGACTTAGGACTAGACGCTGCTTTCCGCTCTTACTTTAAACAGTTCGAGAAGAACTATGGTGTGCATATTGCGTATCATACTGATTTTTCGGCACAACGTTTTGACAGCGAAATCGAAACGGTCGTTTATCGTGTGGTACAAGAAGCGTTATTCAATGCGTTGAAATATGCACAAGTAGACACAGTTTATGTTTCCTTACACTTAGGAGAAACGTCCATTATCGCTGAAGTGAGCGATCACGGTACAGGATTCAATATAGGAGATGAAGCCAAAGGAACTGGGCTAGGATTATTCGGTATGAATGAGCGTGCTGAATTAGTTAATGGTTCGGTTAATATTGATTCACAAGTGGGACGTGGTACAATTGTGACGTTAGAAGTTCCAATAACTGATAAACGATAGGAGACTTGATGTTGAGAATTGTTATTGCAGATGATCACGCAGTGGTGAGAACTGGCTTCTCTATGATCTTGAATTTCCAAGAGGATATGGAAGTCGTGGACACTGCTGCTGAGGGTGTTGAAGCATACCAAAAAGTGATGCAGCATCGCCCTGACGTGTTAATTATGGATTTAAGCATGCCGCCAGGGGAGTCAGGTTTGATTGCGACAAGTAAAATTATGGAGAGTTTTCCTGAAACAAAAATACTTATTTTAACGATGTATGATGATGATGAATATCTTTTCCATGTCTTAAGAAATGGCGCGAAAGGTTATATCTTAAAAAACGCACCGGATGAACAATTAATTTCAGCTGTGCGTACAGTTTATCGCGGCGACACTTATATTGACCCTAAAATGACGACATCGTTGGTCAATGAATTTGTGAATAATTCAGACCAAGATGGCAAAAATACGAATGATCCATTCCGTATTTTATCTAAACGCGAATTAGAAGTATTGCCTTTAATTGCGAAAGGTTATGGGAATAAGGATATCGCAGAAAAGTTGTTTATTTCAGTGAAAACTGTCGAAGCGCATAAAACACATATTATGCAGAAGTTAGAATTGAAATCCAAACCGGAATTAGTGGAGTATGCCTTAAAGAAAAAATTGCTTGATTTTTAAAATAGGAATGTCATTGAACTCATCAAAGCAGATGGGTTCTTTTTTTATTTAAAGTCGAACAATTTGAATAGTATGTGACTAATATGTGAAAAAATTGTGATGAAAAAAGCCTTTAACATGCTGATTTTATCTAAAATTGAGGGATTAGGGAAAAGCCGAATGTTTTAAGGGAATGCCCTTATGTTCAATAATTCACCTAAATAATACACTATTAAGTGTAAGCAGTATCTTTAACTGATGAATAAAATAACTTCGACTCAAAAAACACATCAGGGAGATACTGCTGCTCTTATTAAATACGATATGAAAATGTAATGTTAGGGTGAAAAAAATGAACAAATCTAGAGGCGGTTTACAGTTAACGATCCAAACGTTGAGTTTGGTTGCCGGCTTCATGGTATGGAGTATCATTGCACCATTGATGCCGCTGATTTCAGAAGACATTAAAATTACGAGCGGACAAGTTTCAATTGTACTCGCAATACCAGTTATTTTAGGATCTATTCTTCGTATCCCATTCGGTTATTTAACAAACGTTATTGGCGCAAAATGGGTATTCTTCGCAAGTTTTATTATTCTATTAGTACCAATCTTTTTATTAAGTTCAGCAGCATCTGTCAATATGTTGATGATTGCAGGCTTCTTCTTGGGGGTAGCAGGTGCGACATTCTCAGTAGGGGTAACGTCATTACCTAAATATTTCCCTAAAGAAAAAGTTGGTTTAGCGAATGGTATTTACGGTATGGGTAACTTAGGGACAGCCGTATCTTCATTCTTAGCACCACCATTAGCAGGTGTCATCGGTTGGCAATCAACAGTGAGACTATACTTAATCTTAATGGCAGTATTCGCAATCTTAATGTTCTTCTTAGGAGATGCTAAAGAACCTAAAGTGAAGGTTCCATTTGTAGCACAAGCGAAAGATTTATTAAAAGACTTACGTTTATATTACTTAAGCTTATGGTATTTCATTACGTTCGGTTCTTTCGTAGCTTTTGGTATCTTCTTACCTAAATACTTAGTTGATCATTTCAATTTGACTTCAGTAGACGCTGGAATCAGAGCAGGGGTCTTTATCGCGATTGCGACATTACTTAGACCGCTTGGTGGTATCATCGGGGACAAAATTGATGCGGTGATGGCATTAAAAGTCGACTTTATTATTATGATTATCGGTGCTGTCTTATTAGGTATTTCAGATGGTATTTTATTATTTACAATCGGATGCTTAACAATCAGTGCATGTGCAGGTATCGGTAATGGTTTAGTATTCAAATTAGTACCGCAATACTTCCACAAAGAAGCAGGTGTCGCAAATGGTATCGTTTCAATGATGGGTGGTCTTGGCGGATTCTTCCCACCATTAGTGATTACGTATGTGACAAGCTTAACAGGTACAAGCCACTTAGCATTTATCTTCTTAGCATTATTTGGAGTGATTGCGTTTATCACAATGTGGCATTTAGGCAAGAGAAACCGTTCGCTTGCAGTAAAATAAAGAACGGTATGGATGAATGAACATGTAAATATTGAAGACGTATGGGCCATTAACAGAAGATGTTGATGGTCTTTAGTCATATTAAAAAGCAGAACGTGAGAAAGATGATTACTTTCTCTCGTTCTGCTTTAATTTTTATTTGATCGTATGAAGTTTAGGACGTGCTTCACGTTCACGATTAATTTTACGTGTGGTCATAATTAATGCCGCAAAGGCAATGCTGACACTTAACATGGATGAGCCGCCATAGCTGAGTAACGGTAAGGTTACACCTGTTAATGGAATTGTACCTGAAACACCGCCGATATTGACGAAGGCTTGAATAAAGATATAACTGCCGATACCGATACATATCAGTTTGTAGAAGTGATTCGACGTACGGTTGGCATAGATTAAACTTTTTACCACAATTAAGCCATAGAGCCCTAAGACAATGAGTACACCGATTAATCCTAACTCTTCAGATAGTACTGTAAAAATAAAGTCTGTATGCGGTTCTGGCAAGTAGCCAAGTTTTGAAACTCCGTTACCGAGCCCTTTACCGAATAACCCGCCATTACCGATTGAGATTAAAGCACTTGTCAGTTGATAACCTTCATTATTTTCATACTTAAATGGATTTAAGAAAACAGCGATACGTTTGATTCTGTAAATATTCTTCGTATCAAAGAGTAATGTGTAAACCAGATACATCACTACAGGTAAGAGTGCGATACCGAAGATTTGAACTTTAATTTTATTCTTGATGTCAGAATAAAGTAAAATACATCCGATAATGACTACTGTTAACATCGTTCCACCTAAGTCACCTTGTAAGAGTACGAGTACAAGGCCAAGCCCTAATAAGAGTAACGGTGGAATTAAATGGTTAATTTGGTAGTCGCGTTGTCTGCTTAATCGTCGATCAATGATGTATGAGAAATAAAATATAGAAGCGAGTTTTAAAAACTCTGAAGATTGGAGACTGAAAAATCCTAAGTTCAGCCAGTTTTTGGAACCGTTGATTTCTTTACCGATTAGCAAGGTTAAAGCTAGAAGCCCAAATGTTACCAACAACATGACTAATTGGACATTTGGAGAGTTAAAGAAATCGATTCTGACAAAAAGAGAGAAGAAGATTATGATAAGTCCAATCACAAAATAAATCGCTTGGCGCTTCATGAAATGGTTGCTTGCGACAGGATAACCGCCAGTTAAAGAACCTTTTGAAGCGGGTACCATACTGGCACTATAAACCATGACAATCCCTATTAAACCAAGCAAGATAAAGGTTACAATCAAACTCAGATCCACACCTTTAGTTGCATTACGCAACGCTCTGAGATATTTTTTCATTTCGAGTCACCTCTAAGATTGTCTTTTTTCCTTAAACGCGATGTGAAATATAATGCATTAAATATCTATTATATAGATTTTGTTTACAACTATCCACTTTTTATAGGTGAAAAAAGAAAGAGAAATGAAAATAGGTGGAAAGGAAGACATGAATATATAAGAACATATAAGTAAAAAAAGAAGCCTTGAAACAAGTTCAAGACTTCTAAATAAAGCGTTGCTTCACACAAGCTTTATCTATTATTTTACGGTATCATAGTAACGAATGTTGTCTGAGATTTCTTTAAGGTAGAAGTTGCCTTTTGGTTCAACTTCTAATTCAGTTTCAGCATCAAATTCAAGATTGTCGAAGCGTTTGAAGAATGATTCATACTCTTCAACAGATAATGCTTTACGGTTTTTCAACATCGCTTGGTGTGCTTCCACATCAAGTGCATCTTTAAAGCCGTCTGCAAGAGTTGCAGTGAAGAATTCACCGACTGAACCAGAACCATAGCTGAATAGACCGATACGGTCTCCGCTATTTAAATCATGGTTTTCAAGTAATGAAATCAAGCTTAAATAAAGTGAACCTGTATAGATGTTTCCGACATAGCGGTTGTAATCCGTAGCAGATTTGTAACTGTCATTTAATCTTGCTTGTGTATCTTCTGAGGCTGTATCTGTTAAAATAGAATCAAGTGCTTTTTGACCCATCTTTGTGAATGGTACATGGAAGCATAACGCAGCAAAGTCAGACAATGATTTATGATAACGTTTTGCGTATTCGTTCCAACTTTCTTGGAAAGAATGGATATAAGCATCTTTAGATAATTTACCGTCAACAAGCGGATAAATTTCACCAGATGGTCTCCAGAAATCGTAAACGTCTTCTGTAAATGCAACTGAATCATCATGCAATTCAGCAATACGCGGGTTATGACTGATTACCATAGCAACTGCACCAGCACCTTGTGTCGGTTCACCGCCACTGTTTAGTCCATAACGCGCAGTATCACTTGCGATAACTAATACTTTTTCATTAGGACGTGGTACTAAATAATCTTTCGCCATTTGAATCGCAGGAGTCGCTGCATAGCATGCTTCTTTCATTTCGAAACAACGTGCAAAAGGTTGAATTCCTAGTAGATGATGAATCTGTACAGCAGACGCTTTCGCTGAATCAATCGCTGATTCAGTCGCGACAATGACCATCGTAATATCTTTCTTGTCTTGTTCTGTCAAGATAGGTTGAGCAGCGTTAGCACCCATTGTTACAATGTCTTGACTGACTGGGCTTACAGCCATTTCAGTCTGACCGATACCAATCAGAAACTTGTTTGGATCTACATTGCGTGCTTCGGCTAAATCAGCCATATCTACGTAAAAGTTCGGAATATAAAAATTAAGTTGGTCGATACCAATTGTCATAAATAACCAACATCCTTTCTTGATATGTTAAATCACTTTAAATCATATCAAAAGAGGGTACAAAAATACAATTTTAAATTAGTAGCTAGTGATAAAAAAGGAGACTAAATTATGAGTAAAATCGCAATTGTTAGTGCAAAACGTACGCCAGTAGGTAAATTCAGAGGGAAATTAAGAGATTATTCTGCAGTACAACTTGGCACCATCGCTTTAGAAGCAGCAATTGATGCTATCAATCTGCCGAAAGATAAAATCGAAAATGTGATTTTTGGTAACGTATTGCAAGCAGGCAACGGACAAAACCCAGCACGTCAAATCTTGGTAAATGCCGGATTGCCGACATCAACTCCTGGAATGACTATCAACGAAGTATGCGGATCTGGTTTAAAAGCTGTAATCTTAGGTAAACAACTGATTCAATTAGGGGAAGCAAAAGTTGTAGCAGTTGGCGGTGTTGAAAGTATGACCAATGCACCGAAACTTGTCTTACCTGGACAAGAGAAACCTGTACCAAGCTTTATGCATGACGGTTTGACAGATGCGTTTGAAAATGTACCGATGGGTATCACAGCTGAACGTATCGCAGATAAATATGAAGTCACACGTGAACAACAAGATGCGTTTGCAGTCAATTCACATAAAAAAGCGCATGAAGCGTCTCAGGCTGGTAAATATCAAGCAGAAATAATTCCATTAACAGATGCTGACGGCGAAGAAATGACAACAGACGAAGGTATCCGTGGTAATAGTAATGTAGAAAAACTTGCGACTTTAGATACAATCTTTAAAGAAGACGGCACAGTTACAGCAGGGAATGCTTCAAGTATCAATGATGGTGCTTCAGCATTAATCTTAATGGATGCAGACTATGCACGTGAGAACGGCTATGAGATTATGGGGATCTTAGGTGATTATGCAGAAGTCGGTTGTGATCCTGAAATCATGGGTATCGCGCCTTACTATGCAGTATCTAAATTATTAGAAAAAACAAATCAAACAATAGATGATATTGATTTAGTAGAAATGACTGAAGCATTCTCAGTTCAAAGTATTGCGGTCAAAGATAATTTGAAAATTCCAGATGAGAAATTAAATATCTATGGCGGTGCAGTCGCAATCGGTCATCCAATCGGTGCTTCAGGAGCACGTTTAGTGACATCATTAGTTCATGAACTACATCAAGAAAATAAACACAACGGTATCGCAACAGCGTGTATCGGCGGCGGTTTAGGTATCGCTTTAGAAGTTGAAAAAGGAGAGTAATCAACATGAAAGCATTGGGGAAAGATTTCAGACACTTATCACGTCAAGATAAATTACAGCGTTTAGAAGACAATGGTTGGATTTCACAAGAAAGCCATCAAGAATTGTTAGATATACCGCTGCTTTCAGAAGAAGTGGCTGACAGTCTGATTGAAAATGTGATTACACAAGGAGCATTGCCTGTAGGGTTATTACCAGACATTGTGGTAGACGGTAAACATTATGCAGTGCCAATGATGGTAGAAGAACCATCAGTCGTAGCTGCCGCAAGTTACGGTTCAAAGTTAGTCAATCAAACTGGTGGGTTCAAAGTAGAATCCAGTGAACGTTTGATGATTGGACAAATTGTCTTTATGGAAGTTGAAAATCCTGCGCAATTAGCTGATAAATTACTTGAGAAAGAAGCACAAATTCATCAAGTCGCAGATGCAAGCTATCCATCGATTTTAAAACGCGGCGGCGGTTATCGTAAAATGGATGTTGATACCTTTGAAAAAGAACAACTGGTATCATTAAAAGTTTATGTCGATACAAAGGATGCGATGGGCGCAAATATGATAAATACCATCTTAGAAGGCATTTCTGGCTTCCTGAAAGGCGAATGGCCAGAAATCAATGTCCTTATGAGTATTTTATCTAATCACGCTACAGCGTCACTTGTGCGCGTCTCAGGGGAAATTGATGTTTCAGCTTTAGCACGCGGAGAAATGAACGGCGAAACAGTCGCAAAACGTTTAGAAGCTGCTTCTGTGTTAGCTTATGTCGATCCATACCGTGCAGTGACACATAATAAAGGTGTGATGAACGGTATTCATGCGGTTGTGTTAGCAACAGGTAATGATACACGTAGTGCGGAAGCTAGTGCACATGCGTATGCATGTAAAGAAGGCCAATACCGCAGTATGACCAAATGGGAGTATCTTGAAGATAAAGGTCGTTTAAGAGGAACGATTGAAATTCCGATGACACTCGCAACTGTCGGCGGCGGTACAAAAGTCGTGCCGATTGCACGTTTAGCACAAGAAATTTTACATGTAGATTCTGCGCAAGAATTAGGTGAAGTTGCGGCAGCAGTTGGCTTAGCTCAGAACTTCTCAGCATGTCGTGCATTAGTATCTGAAGGCATTCAAGAAGGCCATATGAGTCTGCAGTATAAATCATTAGCGATTGTCGCAGGTGCGAAAGGTTCAGAAATTGAACAAGTCGCAGATGCTTTAAAACAAGCAGACACTGCGAATATGGCTGAAGCGGAGAAACTGTTAGCTGAATTACGTAAAAAATAAATACAAGATATATAAAACAATATGAGATGTGATTTTGATGAGGGAAGCGGGTTCTTAAAGAGAGAGCCCGCTTCTTTCTTAATAAAAAAAACAACACCCCTTAAAGGAGTGCTGTAAAAATATAATTAATCGATTGTGATATTAGATCCTGCTAGGTCTTGATCGTCTTTCTTAGGTAATACAACAGTTAACACACCATCTTTGTAAGATGCTGAAATGTTGTCGCTGTCGATATTACTGAAAGAGAATTCACGGCTGACACTGTCAGTACTGCGTTCTCTTTGGATTACGCGACCTTCTTCATTTTCAGTACGACTTTCAATTGAGCGTTTAGCGCTGATTTTTAGCGTACCTTCATTATAAGAAAGATTGATGTTCTTTTTATCAAATCCTGGTAAATCTGCTTCTACAATATATTGGTTATCTTTTTCTTTAATATCTGTTTTCACAGGGTTTACTGTTGGGATTTGATCTATAAATTGGCGTCCGAATTCTTTGAAAATGTCAGTGGGTTTACTTTCGAAAGGCATGTAAAATCGCTCCTTTTCATTGTTTAATTAAAGCTCGCTTTAGTCATTCATACCCGACTTTTTATAGGGTAATCTTACTGAGTATTCAGCGAGTTCTGACTTTAATTATACCACGTCCAGGAGCTGATAGATAATCAGAGGATTTGAGTGTTAGGCTTCAGAAAAGTTATTTACGATAAATTTCGATAGGATAGATTTAATTGTTTTCGCATCTTCCATTGAAATGTCTAAATCCTTGAAAACTTCCATCGCAATATGTGAGATTTCGTGACGAGTTTCAACACCTTCTTCAGTTAAAGAGACAAGGAGATTTCTTTCGTCTGACGGCTGTCTAAGACGTTTGACAAGTCCTTGTTTTTCTAACTTTTTAATCATAGGTGTTAATGTTCCGGAATCTAAATATAATCTTTCCCCTAAAGATTTGATATTGATAGATTCATCGTCTTCTAAAGCGAGTAGAACGATATAACCAGTATACGTCAGTCCATATTTCTTAAGATGCGGGGTGTAGCGCTTGATAATCTCTTTAGACGACACATAGAATAAAAAACATAATTGTTTATCTAAAAAGTTGTTAGGTTCATGCAATTAAATCACTCCTTATTTAAAACAACGATATTATGAATGCAATCACTTGTCAAGAATAAATTTCGTGCCTATAATTTAGTGTGTTTAAACTTTGTAGTATGGAAAAGATTCAAATAGATACCGTTTTTGTTCAGAATACAAACACAAGAGATAAAGGAGCAAAAGATATAATGGAAAAACAACTGTTTGATGATGTGCTGAGAGCACGTAAATCAGTAAAGGTTTATGATTCGAATGTGAAGATTTCTCATGAAGAAATGGATGAAATGTTAGAGAAAGCAGCGCTTGCACCTTCTTCAATTAATATGCAGCCATGGAGAGTCGTTGTAGTAGATAGTGAGGAAGGTAAAGAAAAAATCCGTCCAGCTATGCAGTTCAATACAAGACAAAATGATACATCTGCTGCGATGGTCGTGATTTTCGGTGATTTAAGAAACTATGAGTATGGTGAACAAATTTATCAAGGCAATGTAGATAAAGGTTATATGCCACAAGAAACTAAAGATGACTTATTATCTAAGTTTCTACCATTTTATAAAGGTTTAAGTTTACCGCAAATGACATCTATAGTGAATATCGACTGCAGTTTGTTTGCGATGCAGTTTATGCTCGTCGCAAAAGCACATGGATATGACACAAATCCTATTGGCGGTTTCGATAAAGAAAATATTGCTTCAATTTTAGGGTTAGACCCTGAACGTTATGTACCCGTGATGGTGGTTGCTGTAGGGAAAGCTGATCAAGCAGCGCATCATACGTATCGTTTAGATGTTGATGCTTTCAGACGCTATTTCTAATGTGATAATCGACAAATTTGTTACAATGAAATTAAATATGTGACAAGTATACGAAGCTTCATTCACAATTGTATAGATAGTACAATTTTTTTGTAAGGATGAAGTTTAAAGGCTAAAGGAGTCTAGCTATGAGTAAAAGAGTTTTTCATTTAATTTTAATTATTATCGGTTCCTTAATTATCGCAACGGTATTCTTCTTTGGTTTGAAAGCCTATCAAGGGAAGCAAAACTTGAAGCTGGTTGATCAGTATATTGCTGAACACCAATTACAAGATGATATCAAATCTGAAAAGAAAAAATTCAATGCGAAAGACGGCGTATATTATAAGGAAGTTGTCTTTAAAGATGAACCAGAATTAACGTACGTGATACAACCGATGGGGACTTCAAAGGGATTATTCGCGCAAGCATTTGATACGCAAACAAGAAAGCATATCAAAAAAGCCAAACATAATTTCTTTGATGACAATTATAAGCTTAAATAACCGATTAAGTATGTTAGAATAAATGTGATTAAGACATTAAACACGATGAATAGTGTTTAGTGTCTTATTTGCGTTACATGGATAATTGTGTGAGTATGAAAACTCTATCACAAGTTATCAAAAATTGATTATTATCACCAAAATGGATATAACACCTTTAGTATCAGCATAGAGAAAAACATGATAGGAGGGACGGCATGACACACAGAAATCAAAAACGTTGGCCGGGCTTTGTACTCGTGATTATAGGCTCTATCTTCTGGGGCGTAGGCGGTACAGTATCGCAATGGTTATTTGAAAACAAACAATTACCGGTCACGTGGTTCGTGGGTGTTCGTTTATTAGTATCTGGATTACTTTTAGTTATAATGTCATTCTTTTTAGAAGGTAAGAAGACAATTACCATTTGGGCAGACAAGAAAGACACGCTCAAATTATTTATTTACTCACTCATTGGGATGTTAGGTGTGCAATACTGCTTTATGGCGACCATTCATTATGGTAACGCAGCAGTAGCGACGTTGCTCCAATATTTAGGTCCTGTCATTATTATCTTGTATTTAGTTGCAGCAAAAGTCATCCGTTTCAGATGGAAAGAGGGTATCGCAGTCACATTAGCACTGAGCGGTACATTCTTCCTATTAACGAATGGTTCGCTTGCAACATTATCTGTTCCAATGCCTGCAATCATTTGGGGTGTAATGTCAGCCTTTGCGATGGCTTTCTATACAATCTTCCCCGTACAATTGCTTGCTAAGTGGGGAACAGTCAATGTTGTAGGTTGGGCAATGTTAATCGCAGGTATATTCTTAAACTTCTTACATCCGATTTGGAAAGTTGATACGTCAAATTGGGATGTAAAAGTCATTGTGTATTTATTCATTTCAGTGATTATTGGTACGATGTTTGCATTCTGGCTGTTTATTTCCAGCTTGAAATTCTTATTCCCACAAGAAGCCAGTGTTCTTGGTACAATCGAGCCTTTAACAGCGATTTTATTATCTGTTGTATGGTTAGGCGTATCATTCGGTGCTTGGCAAGTTATGGGTGTCGCATTAATCGTATTAATGGTAATCTTCTTAGCAGTCGTCAAAGACTAGCCGTATAATTAGGATAGAAAGATAATTGCTTCAAATTATGTTATTTTACACTGTTATTTAATATAATTTTAAACATTTAGTATAAAATCATCTTGAAGTTTTAAATTTTTCTATCCTAATTATTTATTTTCTGATATAATTAAACAATGTCAGAAAAAGGGGAGATGCATCAATGGCTATATTTAAGAGAAAAATAAGTTTACCAGTGCAGGTTATGATCGCGCTTGTTCTTGGTGTTGTTGTAGGACTATTGCTTTATGGACAAAAAGACATCGCGAATTATATACAACCGCTTGGTGATATATTTTTAAACTTAATTAAAATGATTGTAATTCCAGTCGTTTTCTGTTCGCTTGCCTTATCTATTTCAGGTGTAGGTGAATCTAAAACAGTCGGACGTTATGGACTTAAAACAATTATTTACTTTGAAGTGATTACAACTATCGCAATTGCATTAGGTGTTTTGTTCGCAAATATCTTTAAACCGGGGACGGGACTAAATCCGGACAAATTACCAAAAGGTGATATTACTAAATATGAATCATCAGCACATGCAGCTGAACATTCTACATATGGCAATCATTTTATTGATACCATTGTTAATATCATTCCGACGAACTTTTTCGAAGCATTAGCTAAAGGCGAATTGCTTCCGATTATCTTCTTCGCTGTATTCTTCGGTTTAGGAATTGCAGCTATCGGAGAAAAAGGAGAGCCTGTTAAAGCGTTCTTAAGCGGAGTGTTAGAAGCAACATTCTGGATGATCAATAAAATCTTGAAACTCGCGCCATTAGGCGTGTTCGCATTTATTTGTGTAACAATTATGACATTTGGTGCTTCAGCATTAGTTCCACTATTGAAACTAGTGGTTGTTGTTATCGGCGCAATGGTCTTCTTCGTAGTAGTAGTTTTAGGCATTGTAGCTAAATTATGCGGCATCAGTGTATTTGATATTATAAAAGTATTGAAAAGTGAAATTTTATTGGCTTTCTCAACTTCAAGTTCAGAAGCAGTATTGCCAGTTATGATGAAAAAAATGGAAAACTTCGGTTCACCGAGAGATGTTACATCATTTGTAATTCCAATCGGCTACACATTCAACTTAGATGGTTCAGCACTGTATCAATCAATCGCCGCGTTGTTCGTTGCACAAATGTATGGTATTCACTTAAGTTTAGGTGAACAATTAGTATTAATCTTTACATTGATGATTACATCAAAAGGTATGGCAGCGGTGCCGGGAACTTCAATTGTTGTACTTTTAACAACATTAGGTTCTATGGGCTTACCAGCAGCAGGTCTTGCATTAATCATCGGTGTGGACCGTATCTTAGATATGGTTCGTACATGCGTTAACGTAGTAGGTAACGCATTATCAACAGTCGTTATTGCGAAATGGGAAAATGTCTTCGATAAGCAAAAATCTGAAGACTACTTAAAATCTATTTAAGCAATACACACGTATAGAGAGGTTATTAAAGCCTGACTCTAAATTTAAATTTTCTGACATAACAATTGTAAAACTAATAGAAAAACACCGGCGTAGAAACGTCGGTGTTTTCGTTTAATTAATGATCCATATCATGAATTTTCATCATCAAGCCATGTGGAATATCATCATGTTCCACGACTTTTTTCTTACTGAACTCATCTGTACCTACTTTTTTAACAAGTACGACAAAGTCGCCTTTTTTTGGCTTAAATTGATCGTCAGAATCAACTTTAACATTCTTTTCAATGTGATTATCTTTTTCACTGACCATCTTTTCAACCGTTTGATTATCTTTCATAATCCCGTAATATGTTTCTTTTTCGCCTGAAGCAAAAATCATAATCACTAATACGATACATGCGATTGTTAAAAGCGCAATCAGTGTAATACCTAATGCCTTACCATTCTTTTTCATATGTGTGAAACTCCTTTCTTTCTCTGTTAATAGGTATACCGAAAAATGATAAAAAAAGCAATGGATAATAGAGTGACGCTATTTGTTATAATGAAGTGTAACTTAGTCAAAAGGAGAGAGCAGGATGCATATTATTGTTTATTGCGGTGCGAGTACAGGCCACAACCCTGTATATTTAAAAGCTGCAGAAGAATTAGGTGCTTGGATGGCACAACAGCAATACGGCTTAGTCTATGGCGGCGGTAATGTCGGCTTGATGGGTCATCTCGCAGATACGATTAAACAACATCAAGGTCATGTGATAGGTGTCATGCCGAAATTCTTAGAAGAAAAAGAAATTGCACATCAAGGTTTAGATGAATTGATTATTGTCGATACCATGGCTGAGCGTAAAGCAGCTATGTTAGAAAAAGGGGATGCTTGTTTAGCATTGCCTGGCGGACCAGGAACGCTAGAGGAAATCACTGAAATGGTTTCTTGGGCAAGAATTGGACAAAATGCTAATCCATGTATCTTCTGGAACGTGAATGGTTATTATGACAAAATCGAAGCGTTTTATGATCAAATGGTTGAGGAAGGCTTTTTAAGTCAAACAGATAGAGATTTGATTTTGTTCACAAATGATTTTGAAACATTAGAAGCTTTTTTGAGAGACTATCAGCCGCCCCATATGCGCCAATATAAATAAAATAGACATCATGTATCAAAATAATGATTACTTTGATACATGATGTCTATCTTTTAGTTAGAAACTATATCAGATTTTACCTTTGCGCCATAAAAGTAAAAAGACAATCGCAACGATAATCATAGAGATACCAAGTGTCGCAATCCAAGAAGTCGGACTATGATCGTTGAGCGGAAGCGGTACGTTCATACCGAAGAAACTGAATACTAAAGTCGGTAGCGTCAAGAAGACCGTAAAGAGTGTTAAAGTCTTCATGATATTGTTCATATCGTTTGAAAGTAAGGATTCATATGAAGTCGTGATACTTTCTAAGATACGTGTATGCAGCTCTGTCGTTTCAATGGCTTGGTTTGTTTCGACAAATAAGTCCTCAATCAAGTCTTCATCTTCTTCGAAACGTTTAATCGGCGGTAGTTTGAAAAGTTTGTTGAAAACATCTTCATTACCTTTGAGTGCGGCTAAGAAATAAACCAAGCTTTTTTCAACTTCCATCAGATTATACAGTTGTTTGTTCGTTACTTTTTTCTTTAATTCGCGTTCAATGCGTAATCTTGATTTATTTAATAAGCGCAAATTACGGTTGTAGTGATTTGAAATTGTTAATAAGATATTCAACGCAAATTGACTGCGATAATGCAGATTTTGATTTGATTTTGCGAAGTGATCTAAGAAATCAACTTCATGATCGCAAATCGTCATAATGCGTCTATGTCCGATAATAATACCCAATGGAATTGTCATAAATGAAATAATTTTGTTGTTTGTATTATTGACAATCGGAAAGTCGATGATGATTAAAGAATAACCTGTTTCATCATCAAATTCGACACGTGCGCTTTCATCCGCATCCAAGGGGTCTTTTAAGAAGTCTTCTGGAATATTAAAGCGCTCAATCAAAGATTCTACTTCTTCTCTCGAGGGCTCGGTAATATTAATCCATAAAGCTTCCTCTAAGGAAGTGGTATGAATATCTTGATGAACATTATGTTTATAAGCTGTAATCATTCTGAAGCTTCCTTTCTGTGTGTAAATCAAACATGCAAGGTTTAACATCTATCGTTTAAGTTAAAACTATAGAGAACGCTTTGCTCGATTTATTTGATATGTGCTTAATTATAGTACCATAATTTAATGATTTGTGTAGTCTAAATAAGGAGAGATGCGACACATGGCAACGACAATCCAATACTTATTACGTATGATTACAAATGAAATGAAAGTAAAAGCTGATCAATTGTTAGGGGCATACGATATTACGTTAGAACAAGCACAAACCTTACGCTATATTTTTGAAAGTGATACGGGTGTTATCCCACAAAATGATTTAATTCATATTTTTAATCGTAAAGGACCTACAGTAAGCAGCGCATTAAGAAGTTTAGAAAATAAAAACTTAATCGAACGTATCAGTGATAAAAATGATACGCGCAAAAAAGATGTTGTTTTAACAGCAGTCGCAAAAAAGGATGTCAGAGAAATTATCGAAATCTTAGATGAAATAGAGTCTACTTTATTTTTAGACATTCCAACAGCTGATCAAGCGGCATTAAAAGAGATATTATTTAAAATGAAAGACAATTTAAACACCTTGAATGAAGAAGACAAAGAGTTCTAGTTGTGTATAATTCGTGAATAATGGCGCGATGCTTTCTGAAAGCTTTACTCTCAGTTATAATAATGAGTGATGCGAAAAGGAGGTTTTTTAATTATGCGTAGAATTCTGTATACTTTTTTAACTTATACAATTATAGGCTTATTATCAGGTGTTTATTATCGTGAATTGACAAAAGCCTTTGAATTTACAGGGAAAACGCAACTTGCGATTGTGCATACACACATATTAATGCTTGGTATGTTTATGTTCTTGATTTTATTAGTCTTTGAAAAACTGTTCTCAATCAGTAAATACTATTTATTTAACTGGTTTTACTATGTTTATAATATCGGTTTGATTGTGACAGTCGCACTACAAGGTATTAAAGGGACAATGCAAGTGACTGGCGCAAGTATTTCACCAGGAATTGCTGGGATTGCAGGACTAGGTCATATGACTTTATCTGCCGGCTTTATCATCTTGTTCTTCTTATTGAAAAAAGCGATACTAACACATCCGATTGAAGGACAAACCAATCAAGATAAAAAACTTTAATTTCTTTAGAGACACGACTCCTTATGTTGTGTCTCTTTTTTTATGGCGAAAGTTTTCCTCTTGCAACTAAATCATGTAAAATATAAGTGAGAACAATTTTCAATTAATGTTTATGCAGCACAGAGAAAAACTAGGAGGCAAGCATAACTATGAAAGATATTACAATTATCGGCGGTGGACCTGCCGGTTTATACGCAAGCTTTTATGCAGGTATGCGTGGCATGAGTGTGCGTTTAATAGATGTACAACAAGAATTAGGCGGAAAAATGTGTTTATATCCTGAAAAAATCATTTGGGATATCGGCGGTGTAGCACCTAAACCTTGTTTTGAAATTACGAGAGATATTATTGAACAAGGCCTGCATTTTAATCCTGAAGTTCGTTTACAAGAACGGGTGATGGATATTCATAAAGTTGCTGAACGTCATTTTGAAGTGACTACAGATCAAGGCAATGTTTATGAATCTAAAGCAGTTATTATCGCGATCGGTGGAGGAATTATTCATCCGAAACCATTAGATATTAAAGATGCAAGTCGTTACCAAATCTCAAACTTGCATTATGTCGTACAAAAATTATCGAGATTTAGAGATAAACGTGTATTAATTTCAGGCTCTGGCAACTCTGCGATAGATTGGGCATGTGAAATAGCGCCCTACGCAGAAAGTGTGCATTTGATTTATCGTAAAGATAAATTGAAAGGCTTTGAAGCGATGCAAGATAAACTCGCAACATTCGGCGTGATTCAACATCCAAATAGCCAAATCACTGCGTTAATAGGGGATGAAGCTCAAGAAAATATCGCATCAGTGGTGATTGAAAATAGTGCGACAGGAGAAGCGGAAACTTTAGCAGTCGATGATGTCATTATCAGTCATGGTTTTGATATTGAAAATCCATTATTAGAAGATGCTTCAACTAAATTAGAGATGATGAATGACTATCAAATTAAAGGCCAAGGCAATACACAAACAAGTGAAACGGGGATTTTCGCTTGTGGTGATATTATTCATCATGACGCTAAAGCACATTTGATTGCGAGTGCTTTCAGCGATGCGGGCAACGCCGCAAACCTCGCAAAACAATATATTGAACCAGATGCAGCGAAAGAAGGCTATGTCTCTAGTCATAATGAGGCCTTTAAAGAAGAAAACAAAGCAATTATCAAACAATATAATGAATCATAACAGTAAAAAGGGATGTCTTCTCGCATGAGAGGACATCCCTTTAAAAGTTTAAATTTATTTATTTAAATCAGGTGTTGTAGCTGATGTACGTTCACGTAATTCAGCTTCAATTTCTTCTAAACTGCGTCCGCGTGTTTCTGGTAAGTATTTCGCTACGAAGAATAAAGCGAATACACCAATCACAGCGAAGATTAAGAATACACCATGTGTTGGTAAGACATCAGTTAACATTGGGAAGAATTGTGCGACTGCTAAACTTCCGATTGAAAGTGTTAAAGCAGCAATTCCTGTTGCGGCACCACGTGCACGCATTGGGAATAACTCCGGCAACATTACCCATAGTACAGGGCCCCAAGAGAAGCCGAAGAAAATAATGAAGATTGTTAGGCAGACAATGCTGATCCAAGCAGCTGATTGGATACCCATGATCCAAATCAGTAATGCCATAATGACTAATGATGCGACCATACCGATATTACCGATAATTAATAATTTCTTACGGTCTACTTTATCAATAATCATAATCGCCACAATTGTCACAAGTACGTTGACTGTACCGATACCGACTGAACCTAAGATAGAAGCAGAGTCACCTAAACCTGCTTTCACGAAAATAGTCGGTGCGTAATAGATAATTGCGTTAATCCCGATGATTTGTTGGAACAATGCGAAGACACAACCGATAATAATCGTTGGGCGTAACCATGGTGAGTTTAATACTTTCCATGTACTTTCTGAAATTGCATTGATTTCTTTCATCTCTGAGATTTCATGATCAATCTCATTTTTAGGGAATGTTAATGCCATCACTTTACGTGCTGCATTTTCACCGCGGTGTTCAAGTAGCCATCTTGGACTTTCTGGCATAAAGAATACACCTACTAATAAGATGACAGAAGGTACAACCGCAAGTCCTAACATCCATCTCCAGCCTTCAACACCTGCGAAAGCATAGCTTGTTAGGTATGAAGCTAAAATACCGATTGTAATCATCAATTGGTTTAATGAACTTAAAGAACCGCGTGATTCTGTCGGTGCCATTTCAGATAAGTAAACCGGCACGATAGCTGTAGAACCACCAACTGCCAAACCAATCACTAAACGACCGATGATTAACATCGCTAAGTTAGGCGCAAGTGCTAGAGCTAATGCACCAACTATGTAAATGATTGCGATAATAAAGACGACGCGACGTCGACCTAACTTATCTGATGAAGGGCCACTTAAACCTGAACCAAAGATTGCGCCGATCAACATCGATGAAACGACAAGTCCTTGTGTGGTACCGTTCAACGGGATTTCATCTGGAATATAAAGCAAGGCACCTGAAATAATACCCATATCATATCCGTATAGTAATCCGCCTAGAGCACCAATGAAAAAGATGAGGTTTTTGTTAAACGTTTTACTCATTATGAGTCCTCCTGGTTATTTTTATCGTAAATTCAGTATACGCTTTCATAAAATTAAAGTAAATATCAATATATTACTACTAGTACAATAAAGTTAAATAGAATTAAATGTAATTGCCATTTTAGTAAAAAAAGACAACTCCAAAATAAGAGTTGTCTGATTGAGTATTTAAATTATATTTCGTTAATTTTCACAAGATAACGACCAGCACTATGGTTATTTAATAGGTTATCCATTGCACCTGGCACGTCTTTGAAATCAATGACTTGTTTAATAGAGTGCAGTGCCTCTGGTTTTAAATCAGTGGCTAATCTGCGCCAGATTTGTTTACGGACTTTCATCGGTGTTTCTACAGAATCCACACCTAAAATACTGTTGCCGCGTAGGATGAATGGTAAGACTGTTGTTTCAAATGCCAAACCTGCGGTATTACCAATTAACGCAATGCTCCCTCTATTTTGCAGGCGTTTGATAATGTCACCGACATGTTTGCCGCCGACAGGGTCAATCACTGCTTGCCATTCTCTTTTGTCTAATGGTTTATCTGAGGTATCTTCCACACGTGGTACCACATCTGTTGCGCCGATAGATTTTAGATAATCTGCATTCTGTTTATTACCTGTACTTGCGATGACTTTATAGCCGATATTGCTCAGCATCATGACAGCTAAACTGCCGACACCGCCACTTGCGCCACGTACAAGTACAGGAGACCCTTCAACGGTTAAACCATTGTCTTCTAATTTCTGAATCGCTAATGCTGCAGTGTAGCCTGCAGTACCGTAAATCATGGCTTCCTCTAATGTTAAGTCTTTGGGAAGCGGTACAATCCATTCTTCTTTAACACGTGCGTATTCACTAAGGCCCCCATGATGTGATACGCCTAAGTCATAGCTTGTCACAATGACTGGATCGCCTTCTTTATACGTAGAAGTACCAGACTCTGCGACAATGCCTGCTAAATCTATCCCAGGGATAATCGGATAGTTTTTAATCACTCCTGCGCCTTTTTTAGCTGCTAATGCATCTTTGTAGTTGATGCTAGAGTAAGCAACTTTAATTAATACATCGCCTTCATCTATAGTATCCATGGGTAATTCTTTAAGTTCAGTATGGATTTCTTTGCCTTCTTTTTCTGCATAATATGCTTTAAATGTCTCAGGCATCTTTAATCAACCCTTTCAAATAATTAAACTAAAGCGATAGTATCACGAAGTAGGCAGAACAACAAACAGGTTGCTGTGACCAAATGATAAATAAGTGTCATAATAATATTTTCTTAAAAGAATTTTTACATTTTTGATGTTTATAGAATATAATGAAAGTGTATAAGTTAAGGGATAATACATTTAAAAGATTGAAAGCCACTCAAGGAGGAGAACAGAATGAAAAAGTTATTTGCCAGCGTTTTAACGCTATCTTTAGTGCTAGCAGCTTGTGGAAATGATGACAGCAAGAAAGAGGAAGACAACAAAGATAAAGATCAAACAACACAAGAGAGCAAATCTAATCAAGACAAAGAAAAGAACAAAGACAATGAAAGCAGCAAAGATAAAGACAGCAATAAAGAAAAAGAAAATCAAAACAATGAACAAGCAAATGATGAACAAAGTAATGACAAAGCGCAACAAGATGAATCACAATCAACAGATGCGCAAAACAATGACAGCAATCAAAATGCGACTTCAGAACAATCAAATAACAATCAACAAGCTTCTCAAACAACAGGTGCCGCTGATGGTCAAAATGGCAACAGCAACCAACAAGCAACACAACAAACATCTAATCAAACAAATGCTAATAACCAAGGTACAAATCAAACAGGTTATGTAGCACCTTATCAAGGTCAGAATGCTGTACCTGCAGCAAGAACTGTTGGTAAAGCACCAGTAGATCAATCTACTTTAAAAGTATTGCCGAACTTCCCGCAATCATTGCAAACGGCACAAAATGAAATCAACAACTTGAACGGTCAAACTAATCCTTACAATGACTTTGGTGTACAAGATAATGGTGACGGCAGCTATTCATATGTCTTCAGTTTCGCTAATCAAGCACAACCAGGCACATATGCATTAGTAAGAGTAGACCAACAAGGTAAAGCCGCAATTCTAGACCCAGCTTATCAAGCAGGTCAATAATATAGTATTCAGCTTTAACTCTAAATAATAGTGAAACATATAAATGTCATGCAAAAGGCTCAACACATTTTTGTGCTGAGCCTTTTTGTATGACCTTATTTAGTTTGTACGTCTTTTTTGACGTTTAGGCAAGTGTTGGACAATCAAGCTTGCGATGGTTTCAAATGAATGATTATCACGATTAATATATGCACTTTCGATATGAGGAATCTCTTGGTTGATAAGCGCATGGGTTAATGATTCAGCATCTTGATATGTGACTTTATCAAAGTCTTGCCACACGTCTTGATACAAGCCGCGTTCTGTTTGATAGTGTTCAATGTTTGGTGTATAAAGTGCAACAGTTTTATCAATAGTTAATGCATCAAAGACAACTGAAGAATAATCAGTAATCAATACATCACAAGCGAGCAATAAATCTTGTGTCTCAATTTGAGCAGCAGGTTGAATCACAGCTTGTGGTATGTGTATTTCAGCATCTTTACTTTCAATATGACCGCGATAAATCACATTATAGTGATCAAACAACGACTCAGATACTGGTAACATATCATTTGCTTGTGGGTCGGTTTTCCATGTCGGCAAGTAAAGTAATGTCGGCTTATTTGGATCTAATTTCAGCTGTTGTTTAATATATTGCACATAAGGTCGTTCTATATACTTATCCAATAAATAGCGTACGCGTGGATAACCGCATGCGACAACTTCTGTATATTGCATTGGAAAGGCTGATTTAAATAAATCAGCTGCATGTGAACTATCGCAAATAAAGTAGTTTTGGTGCAACCATTTGTTATATTTACGGGCACGATAGTTATAAATTTCTTTGTTTTGGTAAGGCTCTAAGCTGTCTAAGAATAACTGTTTTAAAGGCGTGCCATGCCATAACTGAACAATAGTACCATTTGGTTTGATGTGGTCAGGAATATAACTTTCCGCAACGACAACTTCCGCATTTTCAATCAGCTCTAGTGCTTCTTCATGTTCTGGTGATACAAAGTGCGGGCCTGTCGCATCATTAGTAATAAAGAAAGCAGGATACTTAGAGTAACGCTTGGCAAAATAATTGAATAAATAACGAGAATTACCTCTAAATCCATAATCAAATCCTAAGAAAACGACAGCACCGTTTAATTCTACAGCTTGTTTTTCATATATATTACTCATGTTTTGATGCTTTTCAATATTACGACTGAGTACAGAACGTGTTACAAAGTGCGGCAACATAAAACGTGTCTTCCACAGTAGTGAATCGACAAAGCGTTCAGGTTCAGGTAATGCCAAGTCACGGAACTTGAATGGCGGCTTTTGATGATGTAAGTAAGCTAATTTATTCAAATTAAATTGTGTAATTGCGTTATATTCATTTTGTTTAATACTTTGATAGAATGTTTGGGATGTACGGATTGTATGTTTAAAATCAAAGATTACATGACCATCTGTTTCTACGGTTTGATTTAATAACAGGCCAATTGCTAAATCAAAAGCCGTTTCACAGTGTACTTCATCTATAATGTCTAATACTTGTTGAATGCTGAAAATAAGATTCGGAAAATGATTAATATTATTCATCCATGTATTAAAATTGATGGTCTTGTCTCCAAAATAGCGACAATCGTTTTGATAGTACTGATCGATGGTGTAGTCAACAACGATAGAATTGTGTGTTTCATGGTGTTTCAGTGCTTCTAATTGATCAGGGTAGATATCTATATTTAAATCAGAAGGAATAAAATGCGTGTAACCTTTACCTAAGGCTTCTTGAAGGTTAATGCGCATTTTTTCATTTGATTGATATTCTGTTGTTAATATTTTCATATTATGACCTCAGTTTGATTATATTAAACTATATTTTAACATTTTGACCGCAAACTGTGAATGACAAGACGTATACGTTATTAATTAAACTGTACTATTATAATTTAAATTTTGACTAATACAGATGATTGATAATAATTTATGATGTAAACGTATTCATTGATATGTAAGGGTTTGCAAGAGAAAAACAGTTTGAAAAAAATATGAAAAACCAATTGAACAGCATCAAAAATCGTGCTATATTATATGTGAAAATAATCACAAGATGAAATTTGATTTTGCAAATAAATAAAAATACAAAATAAACTACAGAAAGAAGCGACAGAAATGTTAGTATCATCATTTGATCCATTCCACAATTTACTTATTTCAAGTCTCGTAGCAGGGATTCCAATTATTTTATTCTTGCTATGTTTGACAATCTTCAAAATGAAAGGAATTTATGCTGCATTAACAACATTAATCATCACAATGGTTGTTGCAGTATTTATCTTTAAACTTCCTGGAGCGATGGCCACTGGGGCGGTTATCGAAGGGTTCTTCCAAGGTTGGTTCCCAATTGGTTATATTGTTATTATGGCAGTTTGGCTTTATAAACTCTCAACTAAAACTGGTCAGTTCAGTATGATTCAAGATAGTATCGCGACAATCTCTCAAGACCAACGTGTACAATTATTATTAATTGGTTTTTGTTTTAACGCGTTCTTAGAAGGGGTTGCAGGTTTCGGTGTACCGATTGCAATCTGTGCGATTTTATTAATTTATCTTGGTTTTAAACCATTACAAGCAGCGATGTTATGTTTAGTCGCTAACTCAGCAGCAGGGGCATTCGGGGCTATTGGTTTACCTGTAGCGGTTATTGATACTTTGAATTTACATGGCGGTATTACTGCACATGAAGTTTCAACTTATTCAACATTGACTTTAGTATTTATCAACTTCTTTGTACCATTTTTAATCGTCTTTATCATTGATGGTTTCAAAGGTATTAAAGAAACACTACCATTTATCTTAATGGTTTCAGTAGTATATTCAGGTTTCCAAGGTGTATTGACATTCTTCCAAGGACCTGAATTAGCAGACGTTTTACCACCTTTAGCAGCGATGGGTGCTTTAGCAATTATGAGTCGTAAAATGCAACCGAAACACATCTTCCGTATTGATGAAAATGTGAAACCACCGGTGACAAAAAAATTAAATTTCAAACAAATTATGTATGCGTGGAGTCCATTCTACATTTTGACTATTTTAATTATGTTTTGGAGTATGCCGTTCTTTAAAGGCTTATTCTTACCGGGTAAACCATTGAATTTCTTAGCAGCTAAATTTACAGTGCCAGGCACATATAGTGAAGTAACTAAAAAAGCAATTGTGTTGAACTTGAATATTTTAGGTTATACAGGTACAGCAATTTTATTAACAATTATCATTACAGTGTTATTATCTAAAACAACTGGTTTTAAAGATGCATTTGCCTTATTAGGTGAAACATTTAAAGAATTATGGATTTCAGTTGTGACAATCTGTTTCATCTTAGCTGTTTCAAAATTAACAACTTATGGCGGTTTAAGTGCAGCAATGGGACAAGGTATTTCTAAAGCAGGCGGTATCTTCCCATTATTCTCACCAGTGTTAGGTTGGATCGGTGTATTCATGACAGGTTCAGTAGTCAACAACAACTCATTATTCACACCAATTCAAGCTTCAGTAGCAAGTCAAATTGGAGTAAGCGGCGGTTTATTAGTTGCAGCAAATACCGTTGGTGGGGTAGCAGCAAAAATTATCTCTCCACAATCCATTGCGATTGCGACAGCAGCCGTTAAACAAGTGGGTAAAGAATCTGAACTCTTAAAAATGTCATTACGTTATAGTGTAGGTATGTTAATCTTCATCTGTATCTGGACATTGATTTTATCTTTAATTTTGTAATAGGTAACAATGAAAATAAAAGAAGCGGAGTCGAAAATTATTTCGGCTCCGCTTCTATATTTTTACGACAACTAATTATTCAGCTGTTTCTAATGCTTTCACAAAATCTTGATACACACTTTCTGCTGAATATTTTTCAACAGTCGCAAAGGCATTTTCGATAATTTTGCCTTGTTCAGAAGGTGGTGCAGACATCACATTTAAAATGTGTTCTGAAAGGGAAGAGATATTCTGATATTCAGCAAGGAACCCATTTTGGTTAGATTGAATTAAAGTTTCAGGTCCTGTATTCCCTTTAAAGCTGACAACGATACTGCCTTGGTTCATGGCTTCTAAAATAACTAAACCAAACCCTTCATTACGTGACGGCACTACAGTAATCATACTTTCAGCTAAACGTAATGGCAGATGCATTGTAGCAGGGTATAGCTGTACAATATCTTTTAATTGATGTTGTGAAATGAACTCTTCAAGGTCATGTTTTTGTTGACCATCACCATAGATATGTACAGAGAAATTCATTTCACGCAAACTATCTTGAATTAATTCCACACTGCGTAATAAAAGGTCGAATCCTTTTTCATATTCCAATCTGCCAGCTGCGATAATTTGCGGTTTCTTTGGAATTTCAATACGTGGTTCATTCATCATATTTGGAACCACATAAACAGGGGTGTTAATGATTGATTTGAATGCTTTGCGATCAGCATCAGTCAAGACTGTTATACGATCTAAGCTTTCATAAGCAGTTTTAATTTCTTGTTGATAACTCTTAGTGTAAGCGTCCCAGTTCATATGTTCCATTCCGACAGTTAAGACAGTGTCAGGTGCATACTCTGCCAACAGCAAATTATAGCTGGCACGTGTGCCGACGAGCACATCTGTGTCTACATGTTGAATCGCATGAATGATTTTCTTTTCAACATGGCTTGAAAATTGCGATAAGCCAGGTTCGTTTTGTGTAATCAGTTGCGGTTTGAGGAATGGCGTCCATTTACGAAGACGATTCATCAAGATATCTTTCAAGTTATGAGGTTTCAGATTATAATCAACCAATGCTTTGATTTCTATATCTTGATGCAGTTTGAAATAAGGTGCTTTGCTTCCTTTGAAAACTGATATAATTTCCACTTTATGACCTTTCACTGCCAACACGTTTGCGAGTTGCGTAACGGCCTTGACAGTACCGCCCATTGAATAGATGTTGTGCATTAAAAAAGTGATAGATTTCACGTGGTGTCACCCCTCCTGTATATTTCTGTTTAATTATAGCATAATTCAATCTATTCAATACAAAGGTACATGCTTTGCAATATATTTTTAACCTTCACTTAAAATAAATTGAATCATATTTAAGTGTTTAAGCACCTTCCCCCTTTTGTCTTAATCTGTTTACGTATATAATAAAGGAATAGAACGAAATCATTAGCAACAATATCCAGGCATGACTTAGGTGTGTTATTTTTTTAAGTGTTTAATTAAGCGCTTTCTCAAGAGAGGGTTGAGAGAAGAGAACGACATACTTAAGAAGGTGTCATCTTCATTATTAAAAAGGGGGCTGTATTTGTTATGAGTTCACAACATAGCAAAACAGATGTCATCTTAATCGGTGGCGGAATCATGAGTGCGACACTTGGTACGTTATTAAAGAAAGTTGCACCAGAAAAAGAAATTAAAGTATTTGAGAAGTTGGACGCATCTGCACAAGAAAGTTCAAATGCATGGAATAATGCGGGGACAGGGCATTCCGCACTATGTGAAATGAACTATACGAAAGAAATGCCTGACGGTTCTTTGGATATTTCTAAAGCCTTAAAAATTAATGAACAGTTCCAAGTTTCTAAAGAATTCTGGTCATACTTAGTGAAACACGGCAATTTAACACAGCCAGAAGCATTTATTCATACGGTACCGCATATGAGTTTTTGTATCGGTGTACGTAATGTAGATTTCTTAAGACGTCGTGTCAAAGCATTAAAAGAAAATGCATTGTTTAATGAAATGACAATGACAGAAGATAAAAATCAAATCGAAAAATGGTTGCCATTAATGATGGAAGGCAGAAACAACAATATTCCTGTGGCAGTCAGCCGTGATGAAACAGGTACAGACGTTAACTTCGGTGCCTTAACACAAAAACTATTCGACTTCTTAAAACAAAACCAAGTCGATGTTGAATATGAGCATCAAGTTACAGATTTAAAACAACGTAAAGATGGGACATGGAAAGTTAAAGTCAAAGACTTAAAAACAGAAGAAACGACGACTTATATTACTGATTTTGTGTTTATCGGTGCTGGAGGCGCAAGCTTGCCATTACTTCAAAAAACACATCTGCCAGAATCAAAACATATCGGCGGATTCCCAGTCAGCGGTTTATTCCTAGTGTGTCAAGATCCGGAAATTGTCAGCCAACATCACGCGAAAGTGTATGGTAAAGCTAAAGTAGGCGCACCGCCGATGTCAGTTCCACATTTAGATACACGTTATATTGATGGTAAACAATCGTTATTATTCGGTCCATTTGCAGGATTCTCACCTAAGTTCTTAAAAACAGGTTCAAATATGGATTTATTCAAATCTGTTAAACCTAACAACTTATTGACAATGTTATCTGCAGGTGCCAAAGAAATGAAATTAACACAATATCTGATTTCACAATTAATGTTGTCAGATGATGAACGTATTGAAGAACTACGTGAGTTTATCCCGAATGCGAAGAAAGAAGATTGGGATATTGTCGTAGCTGGACAACGTGTACAAGTAATCAAAGATACAGATAAAGGCAAAGGCACATTACAATTCGGTACAGAAGTCATTTGTTCTGAAGACGGCTCACTTGCCGCATTACTTGGCGCATCACCAGGGGCTTCTACAGCGGTTGATGTAATGTTAGACATTTTACAACGCAGCTATAAACATGAATTCCCAGAATGGGAAACAAAAATTAAAGAAATGATTCCATCATTCGGTCAAAAACTTGCGGAAAATCCAGAGTTATATAAAGATGTTAAAGCGGATGTTGAACATTACTTGAAGTTGAATAATCAAAAATAAGCCATAAAAATAGCGCTTCAGTCAGATTAAATTCTGATACTGAAGCGCTTTTTGTTTTTTATTAATCCAAAGTATTCAAATTAGGTGTGTTGTCTGTTTGCGATAACGGCATACTTAAAATAAAGGTACTGCCTTCACCAAGTGTACTTTCTACTTTAATATCACCGCCATGTAACCTCATAATCATTTGTGCAATTGCTAGGCCTAAGCCATTGCTGGTCGCAGATGAATTGCCTTTATAGAAACGTTCGAAGAGGTGTGCTTGTGTATCTTCTGACATACCTGGACCATCGTCAGTAATACGACAAATCATAGTGGTATCATTTTCAGAAAGTACATCAATATCAATACTGCCTTCTTGCTGAGTATATTTGATTGCGTTGGTCAGTATATTATTGAATGCTTGATAAAGCAGGCGATAGTTGCCTTTTACTGTAATCGGTTCAAGGTCAGTCATTATTAATAAATCTTTTGCATCAATCGCATACTGTTCATGACGTACCATTAAACGTATCATCTGAGTGACTTCAATATCATCGTCATAATCTAAGTGGTCATTGTTATCTAATTCAGCAAGTAATAATAAAGCGCGTGTTAAATTACTGAGACGGCTCGTTGTCGCATGAATTTCATCAATATAATACTGGCGTGTCTCATCATCTTTCGCTTGGCTCAGACGATCTAACAATTGATGGATATGCGTTAAAGGTGTTTTGATTTCATGTGAAACGTTTTGAACAAAGTGCTGACGCATGTCATCGAGTTGTTTAAGTGACACACGCATTTGATCGAAACGATATTGCAGTGTTCCTAATTCGTCGTGACGTGTTGTTTCAATTGGTGTATTAAAGTCGCCGTCCATCAAACGATTAGTCGCATTTTTAAGCTGTGCAATAGGTTTGATTAAGGTATAGGTTGAACTGATAATCAGCACCATCGCGATAATGAGTAATAACACAATGAGTACAGCTAAGAATACACGGAACTCACTGAATGATTTACCAATATCAGGACGCATGAATACTGCTACATTACCATCTGGTGTGTTAAAACGTGTACCGACAGTGTTGTTGGTCTCATTATCGAAGAACCCTGTCACAAAGAGTTGGTAGGGATGATTTTTGATTCCGTGATAATCGTGTCCGTTCAATACACTATCAATAGTTTTTTGCGTCAGTGTATCTCGTCGGAAACTTGCACCATAAAAGGTTTTATGTCCTTTTTGGTCAACAGTGACCAGTTGGAAATTCAGCTCACTTAAATGTTTGAAGTAGGCTTTCATATTTGTAGTATGGGATTCTTTTTGATATTTTTTAGCTTCTTGTAAAGTGGTCATAATCTTATGATCGTTAGAAGGTTTTAACGCTACATGATAATAGACGTTGGTTAAAATAAAACTGGCTACAGCACTGAGTAATAAAATGACAATCGTATAGACTGCAATACGTGTATAAAGTGATTTAAACATGAACTTCCACCTTATAGCCTAAGCCTCTGACCGTTTCGATTGTGACATTACTGCCGATTTTCTTTAAGCGATTACGTAAGCGTCTGATATGCACGTCAACAGTACGGTCATCTCCTTCATAATCAAAACCCCATACACGTTCAATACATTCTTCTCTTGAGAATACTTGTTTCTCATGACTTGCTAATAAGAAAAGTAAGTTGAATTCCTTATTAGGCAAGGTCATTGTTTTTGTATCGCAAGCAATTTCTAAATAAGATTGATTCAATTTTAAGTTGCCGATTGTTAATTCATTTTCAGCGTTAATTTGATAGCGTCTTAATACAGCTTTGATTCGGAAAATGAGCTCTTGTACTTCAAAAGGTTTGGTTACATAGTCATCAGTACCTGTTAAATAAGCTTCTTCTTTATCACTTAAAGCGTCCCGTGCTGTCAGCATAATGACAGGCATTTCATAGGAAGCTTTTATTTCATTACATAATTCAAAACCATCCATGCCGTCCATCATAATGTCGACAATCGCAATATCTGCTTGATGTGTTTCTAAATAGTTTAAGGCATCACGTGCATTAGAATGCGTGGATGTTTTAAAACCTTCACGTTCTAGATAGGAAGATACATAATGAAGGATTTGATAATCATCATCGACAATGAGACATGTTGTCATCCTTATCACTCCTAGTAATCATTTAGATTAATTATACCTTTCAGTAAGTGAGTGACACAAATATATCAAATGAACAAAAGTTTTTGTTTGTTCATATTGAGTTCATAAAGTCTGATTACAATATAAGTATCATAAAAGAAAAAGGAGTCAATAATATGAAGTTAGCATGGAAAGAGATCGTATTCTATAAGTTCAAATATATTTTAATTATGCTGATTATCTTGTTACTGGCTAGCATGGTATTATTCATTAGCGGACTCGCTCAAGGGCTTGGACGCGAAAACATTTCTATGTTAGATAATATGAATGCTGAAAAATACGTCGTACAAGATATGAAAGAGCCGGTGATTGAAAAATCAGCGCTTAAACCAGACGAGAAAAAAGACATCGAGAATACAGTAAATGCAGAACCATTCCAAATCGGAATGCAATCAATGAAAAGTGAGAATTCAAATGACCTAGATATCATGTTGATTAACCCTGGTAAAGACTTCAAACCTGCTTTATCAGAAGGTCATTATCCTAAAGCTGATAATGAAGTTGTCATTAATAAAAAATTAACAGCTGACGGTGTGAAAAAAGGTGACACTGTCACATTCAAGAACGGTGACAAAGATTACAAAGTTGTAGGTCTATTAGATGACACAATGTATTCACACACATCTGCAGTCATGACAACAGGCGATACGTTTGAAAAATTAGTGCCAAAAGCAGCAACATTCTATCCATTAAAAGATGTATCTAAAGCAGATGAGAAAAAATTAAACGACATCAATGGTGTAAAAGTTGTAACTGAAAAAGATTTAACTGACAATATTCCAAGTTACAATGCAGAACAAGCACCATTAACAATGATGATTGTCAGCTTATATGTGATTTCAGCAATTGTCTTAAGTGCATTCTTCTATGTAATGACAATTCAAAAAATCTCTGAAATCGGTATTCTAAAAGCTATCGGTATTAAAACAAGACACTTGTTATCATCATTAGTATTCCAAATCTTACTTGTTACTATGATCAGTGTAGTAGTTTCATTATTAATTATTAGTGGCTTAGGTATGATAATGCCAGTGAGCATGCCGTTCCACTTAACTACTGGCAACATGTTGCTTGTAGTAGGTGTCTTCGTAGTCGTTGCAATTATCGGTGCAGCATTATCATTCATTAAACTCGTGAAAGTAAATCCAATCGAAGCAATCGGAGGTGAAGGATAATGGGTTTAGAAGTTAAAGATATTACAAAATCATTCGGTACTGGCCAAGCCAAAACGGATGTGTTAAAAGGTGTAAACTTTGAAGTTAAAACAGGAGAATTCGTTATCTTGAGCGGTGCTTCAGGTTCAGGTAAATCAACATTATTAACAATTTTAGGTGGCTTGCAAGATCCGGATACAGGTAAAATTATCTACAATGGTGCGCCATTGTTCTCAAAAGAAAAAACAAATTCAGATATGCGTTTAACTGAAATCGGCTTTATCTTCCAAGCATCACATTTAGTTCCTTACTTGTCAGTTCGTGATCAATTGACATTAGTAGGACAAGAAGCGGGCATGTCTAAAAAAGATGCCAAAGCGCGTGCGGAACAATTATTAGACCAAATCGGTTTGAAACATCGTTTAGATGCTTATCCGTTCATGTTATCTGGCGGTGAAAAACAACGTGTTGCGATTATGCGTGCATTCATGAATAATCCTAAAATCATTTTAGCTGACGAACCAACAGCTAGTTTAGATGCACATCGTGCAACAGAAGTAACTGAGATGATCAGAGAACGTATTACAAATGAAGATATGGTCGGAATTCTTATCACACATGACACAAGACTCTTCGATTATGCAGACCGTGTCATCGACTTATTCGACGGTAAAATCATTAATAAAAAAGATGACAGTGAAGAAGTATAAAAACAATCAAATTAAAATTAACGCTCATAATAGTAGCCAATGATCCATTGCGTTAATTAGGAATCATTATTAAGGGAAAATAATGGTAACAAAAAAGTTGAGGTATAACCTAGAGTAGGTTTGACCTCAACTTTTTTTATTATACATAATGCTATATCAGTATAGATTTAGACGAAATTATTTGAATGAAAAGAATTCAATGAGTATAGGATGCTTGATAAACATGCTTGCAATGAACAAAGCTCCGAAATAAATCGTCAGTAATAGTTTATAGCAATACATCAAAGCGAAAAAGTCTCTGATTAATGCTGTATCAAAAAATGGGTAAGGTGTGCGACTACCAGCACCGACAGCATTCATCTTAAGTATTTGCGCAAAGCGCAAGCCGCGTAAAATGTGAAATTGACTCGTTACAATAGCAATATGTTTAAATGTTTGATTGCTGATAAGTGCCTTCGTATTATTTAAGTTTTCACACGTACTATGAGACTGATCCTCTAGAATAATACGGTCTTCTGGAATATGCTGTTCAATTAAATACGCTTGCATAGCTTCAGCTTCTGAAACTTTATCACCTTCACCAGTTCCGCCGCTGACAACAATATATGGATCACCATGATGATTTTGATATAAAGCAACTGCACGATCTAAGCGCCAAGCCAGCATTTGTGTCACTTGATCACGATATAAACCGGCACCTAGTACAATAATTAAGTCAATTGGTTCTGGCAATACGACCATGCTAAATGCTGAAGACCAACTTAAATAGTGAACTAAGGCAAAGAGTGTACTGATAGTAATCCATCCAAGCCACAAGAAAAGCGCATTTAACACGGGTACAGGGATATGGCTTAATAAATTTAAAGCTAGTGCTAAGAATGTGACGGCTAAAGTCAGACCTAAAATTCTAAAGAAGAACATACGTGCACTTTTCCAAATGAGGACTGCCCGATGTTTAAATAATAATAACAGGGCGCCTATTATTGATACGCTGGCTAAATCATAGGGCAATGTACTCGTGATTAAATGAATAAATAATATTATGAATCCTAAAACTAAAGTCACAAAAAAGGATTGTATGTTTAAAAAGCGATAGTGATTAAAGTATACATAGATATAACTACATAAAATCAATAAGCTTAATATGAGTGAAAGTAATAGCATAATTAACCTCTGTATAATAAATTTCCTTCTTCTAATCTTACCCTATTTCGCCTTATGTTACTTTAGATATGATATGATTAGATATACGGATTGTTTAATATGTAGAATAACTAGGTTCTCATTCTGAGATGCAATAAGAAATTTTTATAGTAATGAAGGAGAAAATAATGGAAAACATTGAGCAACACACGCAGTTTATGGCAATGTTTATCGAAGATATTAATACCCTCGTAGCAAATTTGCTAGAAGGTTTGCGTAAGGAATATCATATTTCGATTGAACAATCTCAAGCATTGTTTTTACTAGATAACAATAAATCGTTGACACTATCAGAAATTACTGAAAAACAAGGTGTCAATAAAGCAGCTATCAGTCGCCGAATTAAAAAGTTGATTAATCTTGAATTAGTTGAACTTGTAAAACAAAATGAAAACGTGGACCAACGTTTGAAGTATGTAAAACTCACTAACAATGGTCGCGAATATATAGAACGAACTAAAGTGATTGTAAATGATGTTTCTACATACTTACTTCAAGATTTATCACAGACACAAATAGAAGAAACGGCTGAAAACTTAAAAATTATCGATCAACGTATTAAAGAATATATTTCTAAAAATCGATAAGTCAGATATCATTGATAAAAATCGGTACCTTTTGAAAGTGTACCGATTTTTGTCATGAATATCGGTAAATAAGTCATAAGTCTAATTACTGATATAATTTTATGGCGCAGTCTATTATAATAGAACTATCTAACAGTTTTACAGGAGAAATGACGGTTTTAGTTTTACTTTTTGGTGGAATACCTGTAAAATTTGTGCGGGTTAAATAAAATTTATAAAAAAACAAAAGTCATTTACATAGAAAAAAGAGCGTTTTTTCAACATTTCCTGGGAAATGTGAACAAATTTGAATGTCTTGAAACGAGGTGAACTGTCAATGGGGCAATCTGAAAAACCAGATTCTAATGAAAGCATTAAGACACGTGAACAACGTATGCGCACAAATCAGAATCTACGTAAAATGGTGCCATGGGGTATCGGTATATTTATCGTTATCTTATTGATTATTCTGTTTTTCTTGTTGAGAAATTTCAATACACCAGAAGCACAAGCTAAAATTTTAGCAAATGCGGTTAAAAATAATGATACACAACGTATTGCGACGATTTTGAGTACACGAGAGAATAAAGTGAGTACGTATGAAGCGGAAACTTACATTAAATATATTAAAAGTGAAATCGGTCAAAATAAGTTTGACAAAGAACTGCAAGAAACGATACGTAATATAGACCGTAATGACAAAGATGCAAGCTTTATCAAAACACCTGATGGCAATAAGATATTACGAATCACTAAAAATGGCCGTCGTTTTATTTTCTTTGATAATATCAGTTTCACAACGATTACAAAGAAACCGATTATCAAACCTAAAACAAAAACCACATATATTTTCAGAGCGGATGATCGCAAACGAAAAGTAATTGCAGAAGCGAATGAAGCAACTATGTTAGGTAATTTTATTCCTGGTGATTATAAAATTCCAGCAACGAAAGAAACAGCTAATGGTAAATTCAGTGGTTATTTGACTTTCTCATTCAAAAACAGCAATAGCGAAACAGTGGATGTTCATGAAAAATTCCCTGAAGCGAATTTAAACATCAAACTAGAGGGTGCCAATAAATTAGAAAGTAAGCATACGAAAGTGAAAATCAATGGTAAGTCCTACAATTATGATCACACACGTTTATATGGCCCTTACCCAGTTACAGAAGAAATTGAAGTAGCTGCGGAAGGTAAAGTCAAAGGCAGAACATTCGAATCAGACAGTGTTAAAATTTACCCAAATGAATTAAAAGAGAATACGCCTGTGACATTACATTTCGAAAAAGATAAAATTGAAAAGTATGTAGA
>NZ_PZGG01000012.1 GCF_003043455.1 Staphylococcus simulans
GATATATTGTCACAAAATTCCAACATTACAGGTGATTTCAATGCTCAACTTATTTATGCTTTTACTTGAACGCGTCGGCTTGATTATTTTACTCGCTTACCTCTTGATGAATTTCAATTATTTTAAAAATTTGATGCATCATCGTGAAACGTGGCGGGCTAAATGGCAGTTAGCTATTATGTTTGTTATCTTCGCATTACTGTCTAACGTAACCGGTGTCGTAATCAGAGATTCTCAAATTTTATCTGGGCAACTCTATACCCACTTAGCACCTGATACTTCACTCGCAAATACACGTGTGTTGACTATCGGTGTATCAGGGCTCGTTGGTGGACCTGGTGTTGCTTTAGTCGTGGGTATCATTTCAGGTATCTATCGATTTTATATTGGCGGTGCAAATGCTTTTACATATTTCGTCTCTTCTATTTTGATAGCGTTAGTTTCAGGCTATGTCGGCCGTTACTATTTAAAAGTACGACGTTATCCACCTGTTTTCTTAGGTGTCATTATCGGTGCTTTATTAGAAGTGATTCAAATGACATGTATCTTATTGTTTGCTGAACATTCTGGTCATGCTTGGTCACTTGTAAGTTTCATTGCGATTCCAATGATCTTAATGAATAGTATCGGTACCGCAATTTTCTTATCTATTATTATTTCAACAATTAAGCAAGAAGAACAAATGCGTGGCGTGCAAACACATGATGTCTTACAATTAGCTAATGAAACTTTGCCATATTTCAGAGAAGGTTTAACAGAAGCCTCTGCTTTTAAAGCTGCACAAATTATTAAAGATTTGATGCAAGTTCAAGCGGTTGCGATTACTAACCGTCATGATATTTTAGCGCACGTCGGCGCAGGTAGTGATCATCATGTTCCTCAAAAAGCGATTATTACCGATTTATCTAAGACAGTAATTCAAAGCGGAAAAATTAAAGAAGCACATTCTCGCGCAGAAATCGGGTGTCACCATCCGAATTGTCCATTAGAAGCAGCCATTGTGATTCCGCTTCACATCAAAGACAAAGTTGTGGGTACGTTAAAACTCTATTTTACAGATGCACATCGATTAACTTTTGTTGAAAAACAACTAGCCACAGGTCTAGCCAATATTTTCTCAAGTCAGTTAGAACTGGGCCAAGCGGAGACCCAAAGTAAGTTATTAAAAGATGCTGAAATTAAATCACTGCAAGCACAAGTCAATCCGCATTTCTTCTTTAATGCGATTAATACGATTTCTGCGATGGTCAGAATCGATAGTGAAAAAGCACGTAATTTATTACTGCAATTGAGTCAGTTCTTTCGTTCAAACTTGCAAGGTGCGCGCAATAATACCATTACGCTGGATAAAGAATTACAACAAGTTGAAGCTTATCTATCCTTAGAACAAGCACGTTTTCCGAACCGCTTCAACATCGACTTTGACATCGATCCAGCAGCACAACATGCACTCTTGCCGCCGTTCATCATTCAAGTCTTAGTGGAAAACGCCATTCGTCATGCTTTTAGAAATCGCCGTTCTAACAATAATGTCACCGTTACGGTACAACTAGAAACACATTACTTATATCTCACTGTCAAAGATAATGGTATGGGCATTCCTAAAAACAAAATGCCTTATATCGGTAAAGCCATTGTGCATTCTGAATCAGGCGGTACTGGCAGTGCACTTGAAAACTTAAACTTAAGATTATCTGGTTTATACGGACCCATGTCCATGTTGAAAATCCGTTCGAATGAAAATGGTACAACGGTCAGTTGTGCCATCCCATACCGCACACAAACTGACGAAGGAGGTCAATTAATTTGAAGACATTAATCGTAGATGATGAACCGTTAGCGCGCAATGAATTGAATTACTTACTGACGCAAAATGGTCAATTCAACAAAATAGAAGAAGCTGAAACAATCTCAGAAACCTTAGAAAAACTGTTATACGATACGTACGATGTCATCTTTTTAGATATTCATTTAATGGATGAAAGCGGCTTGGATTTAGCTGAAAAAATTAAAAAAATGCGACAGCCTCCTTATATCATCTTTGCGACAGCACATGACAACTTCGCAGTAAAAGCTTTTGAACTTAATGCGACGGATTATATACTGAAGCCATTTGAACAAGCGCGCATTGATGCGGCAGTCGCTCGAGTTGCTGCTCAAGTGCAAACGAACACAAAAACAACAATTGATACTAAACCAGAAGAGAATGATACTCATAAAACAAACCAAAAATCGATAAATAAATCACCGGACGTTTTACCGATAGAAGTAGATGAACGCATTTACGTATTAAATCAAAAAGATATCGTTGCTTTGACAGTCAATAATAAAAGAACAACGTTGCATACATTAAGTAGTGATTATGAAACTTCTGAACCTATGAACAACTACGCAAAGCGCTTAGATGCAAAACAGTTTATTCGCATTCATCGTGCAACGATTATCAATAAAGCACACATTCAAACGGTAGAACCTTGGTTCAATTATACGTATCAAGTCACAATGACCAATAACCTTAAAGTACAAGTCAGCCGTTCTTATATGAAAGCATTTAAACAAACTATCGGATTAGAATAACTCATAAATAAACTAACTAAAATAAAGCATGCCTAGTTTCCATTAAAAACGAAACTAGGCATTTTTGTATTTCAATCCACTTTTTCAACAACTCAGGTTCTCCCACTTTCAATCTAGATCAATTACTCTGAATTTCAACTTCTGATTAGTGCAACTCGCGAACCTATACTCGCATCTCATCGTGAAAACGCACACAATCTCGGTTTTTCGTCTTAAACTAGAGACAAGATAAAGAAACGAACGGAGGCTATCCACGATGGAAAAAGCACAAACAAACGTTAAAAAAGCAAGCAAAGCAGCAAAAGCGTATTCATTCTTACATCAAGTACTCGTTATCAGTATCATCTTATTAATCTCAAGAATTATAGAGAGTTTTATGCCTATTCCAATGCCGGCATCAGTAATCGGTTTAGTACTGATGTTCATTGCACTTTCAACAGGCATCATTAAACTCGGTGAAGTTGAAGGTGTAGGAACTGCGCTAACAAATAATATCGGGTTCCTATTCGTGCCAGCTGGTATTTCAGTCATTAACTCACTTGGTATTTTAAGCAAGAGTCCAATTTTAATTATCTTGTTGATTATTATTTCAACGGTTTTATTACTACTTTGTACTGGATTTGTTTCTCAAATATTAGTGAAGGGCTCACCTATTAAACGTAAATCTAAACAACATTCAGTCAAACATCACAATAGAGTTGCGGAGGATCATGTATGATAGAACATTTAGGCATTAATACACCGTATTTTGGTATCTTGTTATCTGTGATTCCGTTCTTAGTTGCCACATATTTCTTTAAAAAGACCAACGGTTTCTTCTTATTAGCACCGTTATTTGTGAGTATGGTCTTTGGGATTGCATTTTTAAAGGTAACTGGGATCAGTTATGAAAACTATAAAATTGGCGGAGACATTATCAACTTCTTCTTAGAACCTGCCACTATCTGTTTTGCGATTCCGTTGTATAAAAAACGTGACGTACTTAAAAAATATTGGGTTAAAATTTTCAGCGGTATTGCATTAGGAACAGTCATCGCAATTTTCGGTATCTATGCATTCGCTAAATTATTCCAATTCGGCAGCGGCATTGTCGCATCAATGATTCCACAAGCTGCGACAACTGCCATTGCATTACCTATTTCAGATGGTATCGGCGGCGTAAAAGAATTAACATCTTTAGCAGTAATCTTAAACGCAGTCATCATCTATGCATTAGGGAACAAACTATTACGCTTCTTCCACATCGATAATCCGATTGCACGTGGACTAGCGTTAGGAACAAGTGGCCATACACTCGGTGTTTCTGCAGCACAAGAACTTGGTGAAACAGAAACTTCAATGGCGAGCATCGCGGTTGTATTAGTGGGTGTCATCGTTGTCGCAATCGTTCCTTTCTTAGCAACAATTTTATTGTAAGACCTCCTTACCTACCACAGCATTAATTTTCCATTCGTTTAGAGACAGGATTACCTGTCTCTTTTTTTGATTTATTAACATGAATTAAATGAAAGCGTTTTAATTTAAAGTTTTCATTAAATGTTCAATTATGAAGAGTTGTATCCTGTTTACAAGAAAAAATGTGCGTATTACACTATTAGTAAACGATACGTTTCGTTTTAAAATTATATAGATTGGGATGAATTTTCATTATGTTCGGCATTTCATTAATAAGCTTAATTATCCGCTTTATATTCGGTGGATTGGCTGTTACTTTAGCGACAGTTATTGCGTCAAAACTTGGCGGCAAATTAGGTGGTATCTTTTCTACCTTCCCTGCTGTTTATTTAGCTGCCTTAGTCACATTATCCGTTGACTTTTCAGGCAATAAATTAGTTTATGAATCTATCCACTTAAGTGCTGGTGCTGTGATCGGTATTATCGGCTGTATTATCAGTGTGGCTTTAACAGCAATCGCAGTAAAACATATCGGCTATAGAAAAGGCGCTGTCTTCTCTATCGCATGCTGGTTTGTTTTATCTTGCATTATCCTAGCACTAAAACATATATAATCGGAGGTTTGAATCAAAAATGAAAATGCTATTGATTAAATTTTTAGCCGGCGGCATGTCCGTCTGCTTGAGTTATATCGTATCAGTTATTATTCCTTGGAAAGAATTCGGCGGTATCTTCGCAGTCTTTCCAGCTGTATTCTTAATTGCTTTAATTGCTTCTGGTATCCAATACGGGGATAAAGTTGCAGCCCACGTTAGTAATGGTGCAGTCTTCGGTATGACAGGTGTTTTATTCAACATCTTAGCTACTTGGTTGATGTTAGTATGGACGAACAACTGGATTCTCAGTATTTTCGTCGGTTTAATTGCATGGTTCTTGAGCGCAATTATTATTTTTGAGATAGTAGAGAAACTAGCACATTTGAAACGAGGTCATTAATATGGCAGGCAGACCAAAAGATCCGAAGATAAATATAAGGATTTTTGACGAGTTAGGCAAAATGTTAGAACGTGAATCTTATAATTCCATTACCATAGATGAATTAGCTGAAAATACACAGATTTCAAAGGCGACCATTTATCGCCGTTGGAAAGATAAAGACAGTATGATAATCGATATGTTTTTAAGCAAAGCACATTCCGATGTCACGCTTCAAGGTGAGTTCTTTGAGGATTTATATACCACTTTGATTAAAATCACACATCTGTATAAAACACCTTTAGGCAAAGCAGTCATTCAAATCTTATTAACCAATGAAGAAAATGACTTGCGCAATCACTTCATGGAAGATTATTTCAATCAATACCGTCAAATGTTAAAACAAGTAAGCGCACCTTATATATCAGAAGAACATCAAGATATGTTTATTGATTTAATCTTCTCACCAATTTATTTTAATATCTTGATTAAACCTGAAGTGCTCACAGATGAGTATATTTATGACATGTTGAATACTGTAATTGATGCCTATCGCCCTTCTTAATCAGTTAATTATTTCAATTGAATATTTCTTAAAATAAAGTTATATAGAGTGAGAAATCCCCTCAAATCTCTTTTTGGATTTGAGGGGATTTCTTTATTCATTGCGTTTCTATTTCGCTATTTTCTATTTATTTTCTATCTTTTAAGAACCAATCTAATGCATATTCAATTGCTTTATCCCAGTAAGCATAATCATGTTTACCTGGACCGTCTTCGAATTGATATGCGACTTTTTTATCATCTAAATAGCTGATAAAATCTAAGTTATCTTGATATAAATCATCTTCTGTACCGCACATAATCAGTAAATCAGGGATATCTAAACCTTTATCTATTGCTTGATCCACTAAATAGTAAGGATCAAGTTCAGTGCCTCTAGCTGCTTTTTTCTCTCCTAATATCGCATGTTTAGAGAAGTCATGCCAATCTATATTCATTAACCAATCAGGTGTAAAGACCGCAGATAATGGTGCAGCTTTAGAGAAGCGTTCTGTTTGTGTTAATGCATATTTGATTGTGCCATAACCACCCATGGAATGACCTGCGATAAAGTGGTCTTCACGACGTTTAGACAGTGGGAAGATTTGAAGCGCATAATCAAAAACTTCTAATACATAATCATAATAATTATGACCATAACCCATATTCGCATAACCACTGTGATCGCCTGCTGGCATTATCACTGCGATTTGACGTTCTTTCGCATAACGTTCTAAACTTGTAAATCTTAAATAAGATGTTTCATCGCTTGATAAACCATGCAGCAATAAAAGAACAGGTAATTCTTTTGCAGGTTTATCTGTTTCAAATTGTGAAGGTTCCTCTGGTAAAAATGCGTTAAAGCGCTGTTCTTTACCTAATGTGATTGAATCATAATTGACTTGTAACCATGCCATAATAAGTGCCTCCTCATTATTTGTCTCATCCCTAATGATAAAGGTATCGTATGTCAGATGAAATCATCTTGCATACGATACCTCTTAAATTAATTAACCATCTACACCTTGAGGTAGTGGACCTTTTGGTTTTCTTTTCTTCACAGGATCGAGACGTTTTTCCAAGAATCTTAATACGATATCAATTAACACTGCGATAATCGCAATTGGAATCGCACCTGCAAGAATGAATGTTGTACCATCAGTCGCGTTTGTACCACGGATGATGATGTCACCGAGTGTCGGTGCACCAATAAATGAACCAACCGCTACTACACCGATTGCGACAACTAATGCGATACGTAAACCACCGATAATTACTGATAGTGCTAGTGGCAATTCAATCATACGTAACACTTGGTTGTTTGTCATACCCATACCTTTACCTGCGTCTTTAATATTGGCATCAACACCGATAATACCTGAATATGTGTTTTGAATAATCGGCAATAATGCGTATAAGAACACAGTGACAACAACCGTAGTCGGACCTAATCCCATAACTAACATCAGAATCGCTAACATTGCGATAACTGGAACTGTTTGAATAATGTTTGCGATAGTAATGACAGTCTTAGATAACTTGCCGAATCTTGAAATCAAGATTCCAATTGGAATCCCGACAATTGCAGCAAATAGGACACCATAGACTGACATCAATAAGTGTTGGAAGAATAGTCCCCATAAATAGCCGGCGTTCAATGAATAGTATTCAATCAGCTGTTGGAATAAATTACCTTTCATTATTTTTGCCCGCCTTTCTTATCATCAAAATAATTATGTTTTTGTAAGAACTCTTCAGCTACGACAGCAGGTTCTTTACCTTGACCATCTGCTTCATAGTTCAAGTGCTGCATTTCTTCTGTTGAAATTTTACCTTCTAGTTTTTCTAATGCTGTATTAATTTCAGGATGTTTCTTCAATAAATCCTTTTTAGCAACTGGACTCGCGTCATATGGCGGGAAGAATTTTCTATCGTCTTTTAATACTTTCAAGTCATACGCTGCGATACGTCCATCTGTTGAATAACCTAATGCAACATCTAGTTTTTTACTTTTTAGTGCATCATAAACTAAACCGATTTGCATTGGGCGTACAGTGCTGAAGTTCACACCATACTCTTTTTTGAAACCTGGATAACCGTCACCTTTACGGTTCAACCAAGAGCTATCTACACCTAAGCGTAAATCTTTTTCATGTTTCTTTAAGTCTGAAACTGTATCTAAGTCATATTTTTCAGCTGTTTCTTTTGTCACCATGAAAGCGTACGTGTTATCAAAACCGTAAGAATTGAAGAATTTTTGATTGAATTTTTTATCGAATCCTTCTTGTGTCACTTTCATAGCTTTCTTAGGATCTTTAATCGGATCTTCACCTAGAGCACCGACTAAGTCTGTACCTGTATAACGTGTTCCTGAAACGTTCGCATCGCCGTTCATTAACGCGTTATGTTGAATCGTACTTGAACCCATATTATTAATTAATGTCGGTTTAATTTTATCTTTCGTTTCATGTTCGATCATCAAACGAACCATATGTGACATGATTTGAGACTCACTTGTTGCGAGTGATGTGATTTCTACTGAATCCTCATCTGCACGACCACCGCCTAAACCAGGCAGACTGCATCCAGATAATACAACAAGACAAGTCACCATCAGAATCAAGTATTTTTTTATCTGTTTCATAAAGTTCCAATGTCCTCCCTATCTGGATATTTTATGCTTTTAAGCCTTTTGGTACTGCCCATTTTTCTACTGCGCGTAGTACGTAATCAACAATTAATGCTAATGCTGTAACAAGTACTGCTGCACTCACAATCATAATTGGGTTATATAAGTTCAATCCGTTGAAGACGAAGTCTCCTAAACCGCCTGCACCTACATAACTTGCAAGTGTTGCCCAACTGATAACATACACACTTGATAAGCGGATACCACTTAGAATCAACGGTAATGCTAAAGGCATTTCAACGTCTTTCATCAGTTGGAATTTCGTCATCCCCATACTGATCGCAGCTTGGCGAACGTCTGGGTTAATATTTTGAACACCTAATACTGTATTATTTAAAATCGGTAATAAGATATACACGAACAATGCAATAATTGCTGGTGTTTTACCTACACCGAATATTGGAATCATAATCGCTAATACCGCAAGTGTCGGAATCGTTTGCAGCACACCTGCTGTTGTTAATACAATACTTGCTGCTTTTTTAGTTTTAGCTAACAGAATACCTATCGGCACTGCTACGACGATGGCGATCAAAAGCGCAACAATAGAAATAAAGAAATGTTCGCCCGTCTTTTGAATCAGTTCGCCGCCATATTCTTGAAGGAATTCTTTCATTATCGCTCAACTCCTGCATCCGACGTTTGTTCGTGATCCATTTCAACCGGTGCTTCTTTAATACCTGCTGCTTCATTTGCTTCAGCTTCTTGTTGCGCTTCTTCAGCACCTTCACCCCAAATGCTGTCATATACAATATCTACTAAGTTTGCACGCGTGATTAAGCCCACTAATGTGTCGTGGTCATCAACTACCGGCACGTTACGAACGTTACGTTTTAAAATCGTACGTACAGTATCTTGTAATTTACTGTTGACGTTAACGCGATAAATGTCACGTTGCATTGTATCAATCAGTTCTTTGCCTGCACGTAGACCTTGGTTGATGTCTTCAATATCCATGTAACCTAAGAATCTGTCTTGATTAGTTACCACAAAGATTGTATCGATACGATGACGACGCATTACATCAACCGCATGGTTTAATGAATCATCTGCACGTACTGTAATTGGTTTAATCATCGCATCTTGTACTGTACGCATATTCGGACGATCTTGAATTAAACGGTTTTGACCGATGAAATCACGTACGAAGTCGTTTGCTGGATGACGTAAAATATTATCTGGTGTATCAAATTGAACGACTTTACCTTCTGACATAATACAAATCTTATCTGCAAGTTTAATTGCTTCATCCATATCATGTGTTACGAAGATAAATGTCTTACCTAATTTTCGTTGTAGTTCTTTGACTAAGTCTTGTAATGTATCACGTGTAATCGGGTCTAATGCGCCGAACGGTTCGTCCATTAAAATGATGTCTTGTTCAGCTGCTAATGCACGTACTACCCCGATACGTTGTTGTTGTCCGCCTGATAATTCAGATGGATAACGGTCTAAGTATTCTTCAGGCAAGTCAACCAATTTAATTAACTCACGTGCTTTTTTATCTTTCTTTTCTTCTGGCCATTTTAATAATTTTGGAACCAGAACGATATTTTCTTTGATTGTCATGTGCGGCATTAAGCCGATTTGTTGAATCACATAACCGATACTACGGCGTAATTCTACCGCATTCATCTTTCTGATGTCTTTGTCATCAATCGTGATTTGTCCTTTCGTTGCTTCAATCATACGATTGATCATACGTAAAGCAGTTGTTTTACCACTACCACTTGTACCAATAAATGCAACAAATTCCCCTGATTGAATATCAAGCGAGATATCATCTACCGCTTTTTTACCTCCAGGGTAAACCTTAGATAAATTCTTAATACTAAGCATTAAAGTAATTCCTTTCTTTATCGAATTTGTTTAAGCCTAAGTAAGTTCTAAGTTGTGATTCAAGAACAGTCTGTCTATCGTTCTCTGTACACACCCTAAAAGCAGTCAATAAAAAAATCACTTGCCCAATGTTTCAATAACTTAACGGATAAGTTCCTAAACAAAGTCGCAAATGACTTGTTAATTGCTTTAGATTCGGTTGCGCTGCAACCTTCACCTCAACTACGTTATAATACAGCGCTGTTCAACAGTGTCTGTTCTTTTGCTCAATACAATAAAATTTAAATTGTATCTTCGACTTACTTGATTAATAGTGTACTTTATAATTATAACACAAACTAAACTATTTGGTCGGATTAATCGCAAAATTTTTTGAAAAAGATTTACATATTTTGTGTTTTTCATAATTTAGGGACGATTAATCCAATATTTAATTCCTCTCGCGTAACTTAATTACTTAAAACGACTAATCATTCATACCTTTACCAGCCAATATTTGCGCTTTGTATTTATCAACACGTGCTTTCCTAGTAGCTTCACGTTTAGCTTGACCGATGAAATACATATACTGGCGTTGACGTCCCGGAGTAAGCTTGTTAAATGCTTCATTTAATTGTTCATCCGCTTCTAACGCTTCTCTTAATTCCTGCGGCATGTCATACTCCTCAGTCTTTTTCATTTCGATCTTTTTACCTGCCCGTTCAATTTCCACTGCTTCATTTACATAAGCTAAAATCATTTCTGATTCTGCTTCGATTTGATCAAGCGACGTAAAACGTAATTGTCTTGCTGCTTGAACATTTTTAGTTTGCTGAATCAGCTTATGTTCTGAATCTTTCATTAAAGCACCCTTGTGAAACAACAACGCACAATAGTCTTTAAATCCATGAATCAACACCACATTCTTTCCATTCAAGGTATAACAAGGATGCATCCATTTATAATCTTCTTCTAAGTCTTTATTTTGAAAAATAATGTCACGTAATGCTTTATACTCATCATGCCACGCTTGCGCACGTGCGAAATACGCGTCTGCTTTATCATTTATTCTGTTCTTTGTCATTGTTGTACTCCTTTTTTATTGGCTTAATATACCATAGCCATTTAAGTGAATTTCTAATCCACAATTTTACACTTTTTGTATTCTAAAACACTCTTTCACTTATATTGCCCTTTTTTCTTGTTCATTCCTGAGTTGCCATTGATTGTCTTCCTTATAACTGGTAATTTTCTAGTAATAACAACGATTTTTTACGTTTCCAAAATGCATAATCATCGAACGCTATAAAATTATGAAGTGCGTAATGACGCTTTCAAACAAATTATCACTTCTAATGATTATACAAAAATTGTTTATATAACGTATTTTCATGCATTTTCATTTATAAGTTATAAACCTGTCCTTTTCCTGTTGACCTCATCTGAATTTTCCGTATAATGTTCTATCATGAGTTAGGTTTGCCTTATATAAAATGACGCAAGCTTATTTTGCTTTACAAATAAAAGAGAGCATCTTCTCTGAAACTTAGGAGTTTTACTATGAAACAAACTAAAAGTGGTAAAATCAGCCTGTCACAGCTTGTTTTACTTGGACTTGGTTCATTAATCGGTTCAGGTTGGCTGTTTGGGGCATGGGAAGCCTCATCTGTCGCAGGTCCTGCAGCAATCTTTTCATGGGTGATTGGTTTCATCATCATCAGTTTAGTCGCATATAACTATATAGAAGTCGCGACAATGCTGCCGCAATCAGGCGGGATGAGCAACTATGCACAATATACACACGGTTCATTACTGGGCTTTATCGCTTCTTGGGCAAACTGGGTTGCCTTAGTTACGATTATCCCAATTGAAGCCGTATCTGCCGTACAATACATGAGTTCTTGGCCATGGGAGTGGGCAAAGTTTACAAGTGTTCTGATGAAAGACGGCACAATTAGTAACATTGGTTTATTGGCTGTTTATGTCATAATCATTATCTTTTCACTGTTAAACTATTGGTCAGTGAAGGTACTTACATCTTTCACAAGTTTAATCTCATTCTTTAAACTAGGTGTACCGACATTAACAGTTATCTTATTACTATTATCAGGGTTCCATCCAGGAAACTATGGTCATTCATTAAGCAGTTTCATTCCTTATGGGACTGCACCGATATTTGCGGCGGTTACAGTATCTGGAATCATCTTTTCATTCAACGCTTTCCAAACAATTATTAACATGGGTGCTGAGATTGAAAAGCCAGAGAAAAACATTTTACGTGGTATCGTGATTTGTCTATCATTAACTGCCTTATTATATGTCGTTCTGCAAAGCGTCTTTATTACATCTATGCCAGAAGGTATGGTCGCTGATAAAGGTTGGAAAGGAATTCAATTCAACTCACCTTTCGCCGACTTAGCCATCTTATTAAATCTGAATTGGCTAGCGATTTTATTATACATTGAAGCATTCGTTTCACCATTTGGTACAGGGGTCTCATTCGTCGCTTCAACAGGCCGTGTATTAAGCGCTATGGAGAAAAATGGACATATTCCTAAAATTTTAGGCCGCATCAATAAACAATATAATATTCCACGAGTGGCGATTATTGTCAATGCCATTCTAGCAATGGTTATGGTGACGTTATTCAGATCTTGGGGTACACTGGCAACCGTTATCGCAACATCAACGCTCGTTGCTTATTTAACTGGTCCGACGACTGCGATGGCTTTAAGAAAGATGGGACCAAAACTTCATCGACCATTTAAAGCACGCTTCTTAAAGATTGCAGCGCCTTTATCTTTCGTCTTAACGTCACTTGCGATTTATTGGGCCATGTGGCCGACGACTGCTAAAGTTATCTTTATTATTATTCTAGGTTTACCAATGTACTTCTTTTATGAATACAAATTAAACTGGGAAAATACCCGTAATCAATTACGCGGCAGTCTATGGTTGATTATCTATTTACTGGTACTTTCTGGATTATCCTTTATCGGCAGTAAAGACTTTAACGGTATCAACTGGATTCATTATCCATATGACTTTATAGTCATTATTATCGTCGCTTTAGTCTTTTATAAAATCGGTATCGGCAGTTACTTCGAAAGTAAGTACTATAAAAATGCGGTTGAAATCAATCAAACTTTAGAAAAAGACATTTCAGACCAAGCGAATACTAAAACTTCATCATAAATACTAATTAGAAACAGCTGAACAGATATTATATCTCTCAGCTGTTTCTTTTTTGTGCTATGTTAGAGGAAAGGAGCGAGTACGATGACATCTATAACAAGACATACCAAAGCTGGTACGATTATCGGTCAACTTGAACAGCACTGTGAAACGTATTTTGGCATTCCCTATGCTTATCCACCTATTCACGACAGACGTTTTAAACATGCAGAATTATTAACAAACTGGCCAGAACCTTTGCATGCAGATCAATTTAAAGCAGTTCCGCCCCAACCGTTTAATAAATTAGAAGCATTCTTCTCTACAAAGCCTGAAGATACACAAGTACCTAAAATCGAAAACCAAAGTGAAGATTGTTTATATTTAAATATTTGGAAACCCGTCACTAATTCTCCTAAAAAGAAATTACCTGTCATGATTTGGTTTTATGGCGGAGGTTACCTCAATGGTCACGGTTCTGCAGAACTTTATAATCCTCAAACATTCGCTGAACATGCCCAAGTCATTGTCATTACTTCCAACTATCGCTTAGGTGCACTCGGCTATTTAAATTTCAAAGCCATTAACGAGACATACGATATGAACTGCGGCTTATCCGATCAAGTTACCGTCTTGTTGTGGGTCAAACAGTTCATTGAAGATTTTGATGGAGATTCTAACAATATTACCTTGTGCGGACAATCTGCAGGCGCCATGAGTATTCAAGCACTAATGCTTCTAAAAGCAGCACAACCTCTCTTTCATAAAGCAGTGTTAATGAGTGGTACTTTGCGCTTTGATGAGATAGAACATAGTCAAAGCACTGCACAACATTTTTTAAACACAGTCACAAAACTTTATAACACCACAGACTTAGCTACACTTTCAACACATCAAATGATGCATGCGATGGAAGAAGATTTAATACAATATGGACCCTCTAAAGGATTAGAATTGATTTACAGTCCAGTTTTTGATGAAACAACTATGGTAGATTCTATCCCTGACAAGTGGCCTGTGTTAGTTGGCTTCACTGAACAAGAAGGCGATTGTTATATTCGAAATGAATCACGCAAGTTAGCACCTGAGCGCTTTTTAGAAGTAATGAATCATAACGATATAACCGTCGATACGGCTGCCTTTGATATCACAACGGGCAAAGGTCAGTCTGAAGCAATTACGTATTATGAATTTAAACAACCTGCTTTACGTTGGTTAGATCATTATCAATATACACAGAAATGGCTCTATTGTTTTAATTGGTCACTCCCAGCATCTCAAAATTTTAAAACACCTTATCATATTTTAGATGTCATTTTTTGGTTTGGTCATACTAATATTTTACAGGCACATCACCTTCCATTAGAACATCATACGCAAGCTTTAATGAATCAAATGATGAACACACTCGAAAAGTTTGTGACAGAAGGTTATGTGGATTGGCCTATTTATACAACAAGTGAAGATTCTTATATTTTTGAATAAAAAATACGCTTAACCCAGAGATTTGGATTAAGCGTTTTGTTTATATTTGCGGTTTTTGTGTTTGTTTAATACTTAAGACGATGAATACAATCGCGATACCTAAGATACTTGAACTATATGCGACTGCATGAACGCCGATATTTGAGACGATTAAACCGCCGATCATACCGCCCGCTGCGATACCTGCGTTTAAGCTAGACATATTCCAGCTGAGCACTTGGCTCGCATCACCTTTCACATGGTCAATCAAACCACTTTGTACGGCTGGGTTAGTACTCCATTCCATGATATTCCATATAAAGATGATCAAAACAATCACAATAGAATTCGTAATAAACCAGTTCACTGCAGCTAAAGATATCGTAAACGCAACAGCTGCGATTAATAACCAAGTTTTACTGGTTAATTTATCTGCAAGGAAGCCTCCCATGGATGTACCTAATGTTCCGGCAATACCATTCACTAATAAGATAATAGAGACAAATTGAATGTCATAACCATTCGTCAGCATTAACGGATTGATATAAACAAAGGTAATTGAATTCGCTGTCAGCAACATAAAGGTCACTGCGAGATATTTGATAATCTCTGCACGATTTAAAATTTTGTAGTGTGATGATGTATTAGTTGTATCACCTGACACAGCTGATAATTCAGCAGGTGTCGGCAAGTAACGCATCATTAAGAAAGCAGCTAAGATACTAACCACGATAATGAACACGAACGTTGCACGCCAACCGAGCCATCCGCCAAGCATGGTACCAATCGGCACGCCGAAAACATTGGCACCGCTGAATCCTGAATACACAATCCCAATCATTTTACCGCGGTTCTGCGGTGCCGTCAGCATAGCTGTCAACGCTAAAATTTTAACGATAATCAAAGCTGCAGCTGCTGAAGAAATAATACGACCGATAATCAATAAAGTGAAATTTGGCGATACTGCGATTAATGCATTACCGAAGACAAAGACTGCGATTGTCCAAAGCAATACGGTCTTTGCGCTGAAACGATTAGTTACTTTGACTAAAATCGGACCGCACACGGCGAAAGTGACTGCGTATAACGTCACTAATTGGCCTATCCATGCTTCAGAAACATGTAAATCCGCGCTCATTAAGTTCATAATTCCAGCTACCATCATTTCGACCATACCGACAATAAATACACTAATGATAAACGTCACAATTCTCATGGCTGACATTCTCTTTGCCTCCTCTCTTTTATATGTAAAATTAATATTTTCAACCTTTCCATTATAGTTGAATTGAAATCAAAATGTAAGTAGATAAATTTATTTTCTGTTATTCGTTAAAAAACAGAGCTGTAAAGCAGAAATGGATTTTCCAGCTTTACAGCTCTGTTTATCTAAAATTAGTTATCATCGTCTTCATCTTCCATCATACTGCCGATGAGTTGATGACGATGGTTAAAGAATTGTTTGTAGCTTAAATATGTTGCGATGAGTGCTGTCGTGATTGTCGCAGTGGTATGGATAAAGACAACTAATAGTTGGAATTTGATGGCTTGAAGCGGATCTACACCACTAATAATCATACCTGTCATCATCCCTGGAATAGAAACTAAACCATATGTTTTTACTGAGTCAATCGTTGGGACAATCGCAAGTTTAATACTTTCTCTTACTGCTGATTTAGATGCTAACTTCGGTGTTGCGGCTAACGCAAGTTTACATTCGATTGTGCCGTATTCTTTCACAAAGGCACGATCTAAGTTTTGATATGCGAGGTTAATCGCGATTAATCCGTTATTCGCAAGCATCCCTGCGATTGGAATCAATTCGTTGCCGGTAAATTTAATAGCACCGACAAAAACAATAACCGCTAATGGAATTGCTGTACCGATAAAGATAGATACAAATGAAATCCAAAAGACATGGTGCATCACTTTAGACGCACGACTGATGGTATTCCATGACGCATTAATAATAATGATTAATACGAATAAAATTAAAATCCAAGGTTCATCCAAATCAAATATAAAATGCAGAATGTAACCTAAGATGACTAACTGAATCACTGCACGAATCGATGCGATGATTAAATCTTTCGCTATATTCAATTTCTCTTTAATAGAGACTGCAATAGGGATAATTAATAACAGTGCCGTTAAGGCTAAGGCTGTTGTACTCATACATCAATTACCCCTTTCTTATCTTTATTGACTTTGCCGTCAACTATGTCTACGCGACGGTCAAAGTGTGACATACTTTGGTCATAGCTATGAGTAATCCACATAATCGATACTCCTTCATTTTTCGCTAAACCAAAGATGACATCTTCTGCTTTCTCAGTATTATCCGCATCTAATGCACTTGTAGCTTCATCTAATAATAAAACATCAGGTATGTACATCAACTGACGTGCTAAACAGATACGCTGACGTTCTCCTCCGGATAAAAACTCAACGTTTGTGTCTAAATCATAATGACCTAACCCAAACTCTGATAACAATTTTAACGCTCTATCCTTATCGAACTTGTCATTTCGTGCAATAGAAGGAAACGCTAAATTTTCTCCAATTGTACGATCGAATAAATCTGTCTCTTGCGGCATATAACTGATACGTTGACGTAATGTTTCCGGCTCATACGCATCGTATTCTTTGCCGTTATAATACATATGTCCGCTCGTCGGACTGATTAAATTACACAACAAATGAAACAGCGTACTTTTCCCGCTGCCGGATGGTCCTACAACTGCGATTTTTTCGCCTTTTTTAACCGTTAAATCTAAATGGTCAATAATCAGACGTTTATCCGCTTTGTAGCACACATCTTTTAATTCTAAAATCGCCATACTACTGCTCCTTTTCTTCAATCTAGAGAGATGACATGATTCATCACCTTACTATTCCCTTTCTTATACAATTTAACATATTTCAATTTTTAAAAATATGACAATTATCTAAGTATAGTACAAAAACACTGACCTTTTACTCAGCCAGTGTTCATGGATATCTGTTACTTAAAAAATATTAAAATAAAGCCGATCGCATTGTTGAAAGCATGAAGCAAAATCGCAACTGCCAAATTCTTTCCACTCATTAAATAAACAACAGAAAATACCGTACCCATTATCACATAAGGCAACGCTTCGTATATAGAAGTCGCATACATTATATGTATGCCCGCAAACAAAATGATGGATAATAGCGTTGCCGGAATATTGCCGATTTTCTTACTGAGTTCATGAATAATCACATGTCTATAAAGAAGTTCCTCTACAATTGGTGCGATTATTACTATGCTGATGAATAAGAAAGGCCATAACCATTGATGTTCAAACATAGCTTCAATCATGGCTTGATTTTGTGTGTTGTCGATGTGTAAGACATGTTCCATAAGGTATCCGATACCGATATTTAAAGTAAAGACAATAATACCTCCACCAATAATTAGATACCATTGTTTAAACGCAGTCTTTACCCTCTCTTTCGCAATAGGTACCAGATAACGTCGATGCATTAAGTAGAAAATAAATAATAAACCTATACTCGACACATCTTGTGCGATGCCGCCAAATTCTTCATACTTTATCATCGGAACTTCTCGGTTAGTCGCACCGTAATATAGACCAAGCACGAGTTGCAGTAGTATCGCTGCACCAAATAATAAGAAGAAAGATAATGGAAATAAGAAGAAATCACGCTTCATAACTTTAGTTGAGTCAAAAGGATTTTCAAGTGTCTGAGTTGTTTGTGTCATGTTGTCACCTCTTGTTGTTTTCTTTATTGTACAAAATTCAAACATCTTTGTATCAATAAATCATGAAACGCTAGAAAGTTATCCTAAACTTTAAAGTCTGTTTAATGACTTATCTAGCTTAATTATTTCCGTGGAAATAAAAAAAGACTGCATAAGCAGTCTTTGGAATGATTGATTTATACTTTTATGTTACGAAAATTTATCCATAATGAACTGACCAACAATACCAATAAAGCCAACACCATTAATAATCATATGAAAAGCGATAGATACCGCTAAATTACGTCGTGAATACATATAAACAAAGACTAATGCACCTGCCATAATCGCATATACACCAAATTCAAATGGCGACACAGCATCAGTTACATGAATACCCGCAAATACAATAACAGATAATATTGCCCCTGCTGTATATCCGATTTTCTTACCGAGTTCGTGGATAATTAAATGACGGAAAATCAATTCTTCAATAATCGGTGTCAAAATCACAATATCTATAAATAAAACCGGCCATGCCCAAGGATTATCAAAGAGTTGAAGAAGTATCATTTGGTTTTGTGTATTATCAAATTGCAGATGCTTCGGCAGTAATAACATCAATCCACCATAGATTGCTTGTGCAACAGACATCGCTAAGTATGTAAGGAGTAATACCCAAGCATAGCGTTTTACTTTCGCAAATCTTGCTTTCGCAATCGGTATAATATATTTTCGATGCATCAAATAATAAATCAGTACTACCACTATTTGCCCAACTAAACTGCCAATCACATTTAACAAAATAAATGTATGTTTAGTTAAATCACCATATTGGCTTTCATATATTAAACGTAATGGAAACATCACTAATACTGTGATCAATGGAATCACAAGAAAGAACAGCGGAATCAACCAAAAATCTCGTTTCATTACACGTTTTGACTGATAAGGATTATCTTGCGTCTGATCTAATGGACGTTGTTCGTTTTCATTCACGATATCACCTTTTCTAAGCAGTTGCTTATTCGTTAACTGCTTGCTTTCGTTTCAAAACAAGATTATAACATATCACGCGTTTATTTAATGTGATTTTTGTGTATATTTTCAAAAAATCATTCTTAATGTTCAATAAAAAAAACAGCAAAATATCGTCTCAGTGTCGACTATTAAAATATAGTAGCGTTGTCTTTAAGCGAAAAGATTATATATGAAATCTGTGAAGTATGTTTCTAAAAACGCTGCGAGTATGTATAAAGGTAAAGCCACTAGAAAGTACATTTTTAGTAAATTACTTAAAGCTAGTTTAAATGAAAGATTTTGCTTTTTATTACTTCTAAATAAGTTGCTTATCTTTCTGATGATTGCTCGATTCAATTTATATAAACCACTAATAACGATGCACATGGCAAATATTTCAATAATTGCATGAGGTATTGCGGACCCGACCATGATAAGACCTTTATTATAATCAATATGAATGGCAAAACCGAACATAATACCTATCACTATGCTTGTAGAAATTATATTTAGAAAGTACAAAAATGGTATTGGCATTAAGGAAAATATAAACATTTGAAGCGGCACACGACCACCATTATTTAGTATATATTCCCATACTTTATTTAATCCTTGCGCATCCTTAAGGTTAGAAGGCAAGCCACTTGATATACTTTTAAAAGTTTCAATTGATGGGCTGAAGATAAGCGATAACACAAAAGCAGTTAAAATAAGAGTCATTGCTACGACGAAAATTTTAATAGTTCTTTTAAAATAATTTGGATCTTGGATATTTAACATAATTAACCTCTCCTTTTAAATTATCAAATTAATTGATTGCTTAGGAGGAGTCGAAAGCTCTCCATATTACCAATTTGATTATAACAAGTATCTTTATTTTTTCACGTTAAATCTATATTTTGTATTATATTTAATTTTTAGTTTCTGATTAATTGCAATAAAAAACAGCAAATCACAATGAAGTGACTCGCTGTTATTATGATAGTGATTATTCTTCGCTAAGTGGTTTTTTTAGAGTTAAACCAGATTTTTTCAATGAGCGTTCAACAGATTTGACGTCGACATAATCATTGCCTTCTTTTGGTCCAGTCACACCTACTCTGTGTGATAACTGTTTTAAATCCGCTTCTTTATAATCAATATCTACTTTTTGAACTGCTTTGTCTTGCTTGATTTCTTTTTTGTATTTAACACCTTTTAAGCCTTCGAATACTTTTTCCTGTTTTGCTAAAATATTTTCAGCATCACTTTTCGAAAGACCGTTTTCATCGTACTTAATTGTCATAATCATTGATTGTTTAACCATTTTATCGCCTTTATAAGTTAAAGTATCAATGACATCTGCCCCTGCTAATTCGCCTTGATATGTTTTTGATTGTTCTTTTTCACACGCTGCTAAGACGAAAAGACTCAACATAATGATCCCCATAAAGAGAAGGCTGCGTTTCATCTCGTTCCCTCTTTTCTTATCCATTTAATAAAATTATTATACCATCTTTTTTCACTTCCACGTATCTCTAATAACTGTTTTTTATGTCTGATTTGAAAATTTAAAGTGTACGCGATTGCTTGTTTAATATAATGAATATTACTATCAATTTAGTCTATACAGTTAATGTAGATTGTAATGTTTTGTGATAAAATTAAAGTGAACAAAGAATGTGACTCTTGTTGTCATATCAGGCATTAAGCGTTCTCATTTTTTCTAAAAGAAGGAGTTAGTCATATGATTTTACCTGGACAAAAACTGATTAATCGTCTGCTGACTGCTTCTAAGCAATCAGAGGGGGTTCTCATGAAACGCATTGGATTAATCGATATCGGTTCAAACACCATCAGATTAGTTGTGTTTGAATACGATAGTAAAACAGGCCTTACGGAAATACAAAATATAAAGACACCTGCACGTTTAAGTCAATATCTTGAAGATGACTTAACAATGAATGATGAAGGTATTCAAGTCTTAATTTCAGCATTACAAAGCTTTAAGAAAGTCGCAGATGAATATAAAGTAGATGAACTGCATCCAATTGCGACAGCAGCAATTCGTCAATCGAAAAACAGAGATGACATTTTAAAACAAGTGAAGAAAAAAATCGGTATGAAACTATCTATCGTTCCAGAATTAGATGAAGCTTATTACGGTTTCTATGCAATTATCAACTCTACTGCCATTGTAGATGGACTTTCTGTCGATATCGGCGGTGGCTCAACTGAAGTTACGTTATTTAAAGGAAAAGAGTTGATTCATTCGCACAGTTTCCCATTCGGTGTCGTTACTTTATCTCGTAAATTCTTTGAAGGTAAAGATCATAACGACAAAGATGCGATTAAAAAAATGCAGAAATTCTTAGACAAAGCCTTTGGTTCTCTTGATTGGATCAATAACCAAAAAGTAGCTTTAGTCGGCGTCGGCGGTTCTGCACGTAACGTGGCACGCATCCATCAATCTGAAGTCGCTTACCCTATCGGCGGTGTACATTGTTATACCATGACAGGTGATGACTTGAACCAAGTCTTTGATTTAATTGAAGACAGTTCACGTGATGATTTAACAAACTTAGATGGTTTAAGTCGAGACCGCGTAGATATTATTCTTCCTGCTGTCGCTGTCTTTAAAGCATTGTTTAAACAAGTAGATGCGACACAATTCACTTTCTCTAGAAAAGGTTTACGTGAAGGCTATGTGATGTATCAATTGAACCAAAAGATTAAAGATGCTTTCGATCGTTTTAACGTACGTAATCGTGCATTATATCAATTGTCGAATACGTATAAACACGAAGGTGTCGGTGCTAAACAACGTGTCGTTTTAGCTGGTGACTTATTAGATCAACTGAAAGAACAAGACATTATCAAGTTGTCTGAAAAGGATCAACGTCTGTTTAAACAAGCCGCTTATATTTATTATTTAGGTCGTTTTATCGATGCTGATTCAGCATCACAACATACGTATTATATTATCTCAAACTCAATGATTGATGGTTTTAGTCACCATGACCGAGTTCAATTAGCGTTAATGGCAAGTTTTAAAAATAAAAGTTTATTAAAATTCTATAATGATGAAACAGGCTGGTTGAATAGTGACGAACTAAGCCACCTACAGTCTCTTGGCGGCATTTTGAAATTCATCGATGCCCTAAATGTTTCACATACAAATCCAATCAAACGCATCGAACTCGTAAAAAATGATAAAGACCATTACACCTTAAATGCCTATTACACTGGACATCCGATTGCAGAAGAATATCAAACAAATCGTCAAAAGAAACACCTAGAAAAAGTATTAAAAGGAAAAGTATCAATAAACTTTACAAAATCTTAACATTAATGTGTTAAGTTACAAATGGATGTTTCTGTGAATTTAAGCATTTGTATACAATGAATTAAGTTATACAACAAGTTGCACTTGAGCGTTCAACATAAAATTTAAATTGTAATTACTGACATCTCTGAATGACATCTATGAACTTTGTCATTTCAATTTTATATTCAAATAAAGTCTATTTACTTACCATGGGGTGGTCATTATGGAAAATCAAGTCGTTGAAAAAGATATCAACAAACCAGAGTTTTACAATAACCGAGAATTAAGCTGGCTCGACTTCAACTATCGTGTCCTACAAGAAGCGAGCGACAAAACAAATCCTTTATTAGAACAATTCAATTTTATTGCGATTTTCGCATCTAACCTTGATGAGTTCTTTATGGTCCGTGTAGCCGGTCTGCAAGACCAAGTTAAAATGAACTTCAATAAACCCGAAAATAAATCACAAATGACACCTAAACAACAACTGGCTGCCATTAAAGAAAAAAACAAACCAATGGTTGATTTACAGTATGAACGTTATAACGAATTAACAAAGCAGTTACGCGAATATAATGTGATTACTACAAAACCACATGAATTAAGTGAAGCATTACAAAACGAATTAGAACAAGAATTCAAATACAACATTTTACCGACATTAACACCGCTAGGTATTGATGCCTACCATCCATTCCCTAAGCTGGTTAATAAAAGTTTAAATATCTTTGTTGAGTTAGATACTGATGAAGCAACTAATACAGCGATTGTTCAAATCCCATCGCTAATTGATCGCTTCATGGTTTTAAAAGATGAAGATAAACAATACGTCTTAATGATTGAAGATGTTATCGATTATTTCATTGAATACCTCTTCCAAGGTTATGACATCCGCAAGACGTTTACATTCCGTATTACACGTAATGCTGACTTAACGATTCATGAAGATGGAGCTGAAGATTTATTAATCGAAATCGAACGCTTCTTGAAAATGCGTAAAAGCGGTTCAGCTGTACGTTTAGAAGTTGATTCACGTAATACAAATGAGTTAGACATTGAAGGTCTAAAAGAACAGTTAGAAATTCAAGATGAAGATGTTTATTTTGTAGACGGTCCTTTAGATTTAACAATGGCGTTTGGTTTAGTCGGTTATTTAACACCGCAACTACCGAACTTACGTTATGACCGTTATACACCACAAATTCCTGAATCACTAGGCTATAATGACGTCTATGATTTAGCGTTAAAACGTGATATTTTCTTCCATCATCCGTATGAATCTTTCGAGCCGATTGTTGATTTTATCCGTGAAGCTGCTGAAGATCCAAATACGATTGCGATTAAACAAACATTGTATCGTGTCAGCAAGGATTCACCTATTATCAAAAGCTTGAAATATGCGGCAGAACAAGGTAAACAAGTTACAGTACTTGTTGAATTGAAAGCCCGCTTCGACGAAGAAAACAACGTTCACTGGGCACGTATGTTAGAAGATGCAGGATGCCACGTAATTTACGGTATGACACATCTGAAAACACACAGTAAAATCACATTAGTAGTTAAACGCTTAAAAGGTCGTCTTGTACCGTTTGTACACTTAGGTACTGGTAACTATAACGATAAAACAGCTGAAATCTATACAGATATGGGTATCATCACAACACATAAAGGGATTGCTGAAGATGCGATTAACTTCTTCAACTACTTAAGTGGTTACTCAATCAAACCTCATTACAATGAATTGATTGTGGCACCATTTGATATCCGTGATGTATTCGTAGAGCGTATTGAAACTGAAATCAAAAACCATCAAGAATATGGCAATGGTCATATTATTATGAAAATGAACTCTTTAACAGATAAAACGATTATCAAAAAGTTATTTGAAGCCTCACAAGCAGGTGTTAAAATTCAATTGATTATTCGTGGTATCTGCTGCTTGAAACCAGGTGTGCCAGGTGTCAGCGAAAATATCCAAGTCGTTAGTATTGTAGGTCGTTTCTTAGAACATTCTCGTATCTACTACTTCCACAACAATGGTGATGAAAAAATCTATTTATCATCTGCAGATGCGATGACACGTAACATGATTAAACGTGTAGAAATTTTATTCCCTGTTCATGATGCGAAAATCAGAGAACGCTTATTAAACTTTGTGAACTTACAATTATCTGATAATCAAAAAGGCCGTTATCAAGATAAAAATGGTATCTACCATTATGTTAATAACAATCAACTACCATTAAATTCACAACTTTACTTGATGCATCAAGCAGTTGAATTAGCTAAAGCTATCAAACACAAAACACCATTTACTGAGGTACGTCCCAAGAGTACGACTCAACCAAGACGTAATTGGATTTCACGTTTAAAAAACACATTTAAATCTTAAAATAAGTCTCATATCAGTAAAATATGAGTAATAAGTAAAGACCCGCAACCGCGGGTCTTTTCATTTATCTATTCCTATATCTATTCCTATTTTCCATTTTCTGCTTACTGTTTTTTCATAGTTGATGCTGATTTAGGAAGTTGATACCAGTTTTTTAGAAATTCCAATAACACTGCACTATATTCCGTTAAATCTTTTTTATTAATTTTTTCATCTACACTATGTGCTTCTGTTAATAATCCAGGTCCATATAAAATCGTCGGTATGCCATAATCATCTAACCAACCGCCATCTGTCACTGTTGTTGACATACCTGTTTCAAGCGGTGTGTGATGTATAGCTTCATGCGCTTTTGCTAAAGTTTTGAAACCTTCATGCTCTACTGGCAGTGTGAAACTTGGGAAGATTTCGCCTTGGTCTTCAATCATAGACGTGCCGCCCCATTCAAATTGAAGTGGATTATTTCGTAACCAGACATCCGCTTCAGCCACACGATGTAAATATGCTTCAATTTCTTTGATTACTTCATGGTAATCTTCATCAGGCAAGAAATGAACTGTGATCCATAAACGACACGTGTCTGCGATAAATGCAGGATTACGACCGCCTTCAATGACCGCTGGATTAATCGTATTGGCACCGGCAGGCATATCTGGATAATGTTTCATGACAGCCCAATGTTGTTCTAGCTCTTTTAACGCTGTAATGATTTTAGCCATCTTTTCAATCGCACTCGCACCATGTAAGCCACCACCCGCATGTACCATTTGACTACGTGCACCATCATGGATTGTTGTTTTACTTTGTATTGTAATCCAACCTGTGATGACACCGCCTTGTCCTAGCGCTTGTGAATCACTTGTATCTAGCACCAAGGCTAAGTCAGCTTTAGGACTTAATTCACATGCTGTCTTTGTGCCGGCTTCTCCAACTTCTTCACCCACAACAGATTGAACAATAATATCACCTTTCGGCTTTAATCCTTGTGCATGCAGTTGTTCTAAGACATAAAAGAGCGAAGCCATCCCGCCCTTCATATCACTGACACCTCGACCATACACTGCATCATCTACTTCGGTTAATTTAAATGGCGGATATTGCCAATGTTTAGGATCTTCTACATTTGCGACATCCACATGACCATTTAAAATCAGTTTTGGTGCATCGCTATTTTCACCAGCTAATACACCGACCACAATACTGTCATTGTCATATAAAGGTTCACGTTTGACTTCAAAGCCTAATCCTTCTAAGTAATTTTGTATTTCTATTTGCAACGGATCTGTATTACGTGCTGGCGGACTTTCTGTCGGGTGTTCCACTAACCATTTCAACAATTCAAATAAACGACGTTCCATGTTCCTCTTCCTTTCCAAATGTGATGGTTTATTTTATACTTGTTTCACTTCTCGTTACCCTGATTTAATCCTCTTAAATAACTGCGAAATCCTCGCATGACCCATTCATGTATCACCGCTTGTGTATACTTATAAATTCTCCAAGGTAAACGAGGTGTAAAATGCGCTAAACAGGTATAAAGCGCTTGATTACTATGAATAAAATAAAAAGATGACGCGTTATTTTTAGATTGATACAACAAACTATTTGGTTGAATCATTAGTTTGACACCTTGTGTAAGATTGATTTGTTTCATCGCTATCAACGGACGGTTGATATTGAGTAAGTGAATATCAAAGCGTTCAGGTTGTTCCTTCACTTGAATAAGACCTAAAGACATTTTCTTTAGGTAATATGCATAAGCAACAATGCTTTGATGAACCGTGTAGTCTTGAGGTAATGACATACATTGAAGCGAAGCAGCTTGTTTCTTCTTTACTTTTTTATATGCGATGACATCATCATACTCAATCACTTCTATGGGTTCAGTCGCATATACAAAGTCTTTAATCAATTGACGTAAAACTTGAGACTTACCGTGCCACAAGCCATCTCCAAACATTTCAGGCAATGCATTTATCAGTACGATATCTTCTTTTTCTATGTATTTCTGCCAATATGATAAATCTATATAATCCATAGCTTGATAGCTTAATCCAGCTTGTTTATCAGCCTCTCGATTTGCATCATATAAAACAAGAATTTCATATTGCGTTGTATCTATAGTTTCTAATATGTATTTTGCTGTAAGCGAAACATCTTCTACTATCACCAAACGTGTCATGGTCTTCACCTCTTCTTTACTATAACTATAACAAAAAAGCACGTATCTAATGAAAGACACGTGCGTTCTAAATCTATACGAATAAACTTAAGAATAATATAAAGATAAGTCCTGAAACGGAAATAATCGTTTCAAGTAATGACCAAGTTAAGAAAGTTTCTTTAATCGTCAAACCGAAATATTCTTTAAACATCCAGAATCCTGCATCGTTGACGTGAGATAAAATCACACTGCCGGCACCAATCGCAAGCACGACTAATGCGACATTGACATCACTAGCTTGTAGCAACGGTAAAACAATACCTGTTGTAGAAATTGCCGCAACTGTCGCAGAACCTAGCGCGAGACGTAAGACTGCCGCAACAATCCATGCCAGTAAAATCGGAGACATTGTTGAGCCTTCGAACATCTTCGCAATCGTATCGCCGACACCGCCGTCAATCAGGACTTGCTTGAACGTACCGCCGCCACCGATAATCAAGATCATCATACCGATTGGATAAATCGCATCTGTTACAGACTGCATAATCGCTTTGTTGTTGCGGCCTTGTCTGAGACCCATTGTCACCATCGCAAAGAGTACCGCAATCAACATTGCTGTATCAGCTGTACCAATGAAGTTGATAATACCGATAAACGCATTTTTAGAATTTTCCACATTACCTGTAATCAATTGAACAACCGTCGCAATCAACATCAAAATAACAGGAAGTGTCGCAGTTAACACACTGATACCAAAACCTGGCATCTCTGAATCTTTAAATTCTTTTTGTGCACCTAATGATGAAATGTCGCCTTCTCTTGTATAAGCAGTCGGTGTCAATTTTTGTGCAATTTTACCGAATACCGGACCTGCAATAATTGTGACTGGAATCGCGATAATGAAACCATATAATAATACTTCACCTAATGAAGCATGTAATTCTTTTGCGATGACTACTGGTCCAGGATGCGGTGGCAAGAAGCCATGCGTTACAGATAACGCTGTAATCATCGGCAACCCGATTTTAAGCGGAGATACTTTTGTACGTTTTGCTAAAGTGAAGACTAGCGGTATTAATAGTACAAGTCCAACTTCGAAGAATAAGGCAATCCCAATCACAAAAGCTGCGACAACCATTGCCCATTGGACATGTTTCTCTCCAAATTTATCAATTAATGTATCTGCGATACGTGTCGCACCGCCGCCATCAGAGAGTAACTTACCTAAAATCGCACCTAATCCGAAGATAATTGCGATATGTCCGAGCGTACTACCCATTCCTTTTTCAACGGTTTCAACCACTTTGTCCAGCGGCATACCTAACATCAACGCAGTGACCATTGATGTGATAATTAATGAAATAAACGTGTTCAACTTCAACACAATAATGAGTGCTAATAAAATTAAAATACCAATGACCACCGTGATTAACGGCCAAATTTCTGTAAACATGCTTTTTCCTCGCTTTCATCATAAGTCTCACTACTGATAACGTTTACATCAGTAGTCAAAGAAAAAGCCGAAGTGCTTAATAGTTTATGGATAGACACTCCAACTGCTTTTTCTCAGTGACTCATGGTTCTCTATTTTATAAATGTTTTCTTTGGAAATCTGCGATCTTACGATATTGCGGAGCCAAACTACGGCTCAAATCAATGTAGATACCAATCAATTGTTGATAAATTTCTACAGCGGCTTGATTCGGTTGATGCGCATGTGTCGTTCCGACCATCTCTTCAATAATTGAAAAGTCTTCAATTTCACCTAAAGCTTTCAATCCTAAGACACACGCACCTAGCGAAGAACTTTCATAACTTTCAGGTACAATCAAATCTGTATCAAAGATATCTGACATCATTTGACGCCACATTTCACTCTTCGCAAAACCACCTGTTGCCTTGATGGCCGTCGGCGTTTCGCCCATCATTTCAATTAACGCAAGATAAACGGTATACAGATTGTATAAAATACCTTCAAGTGCTGCGCGAATCATATGTTCTTTTTGGTGAGATAATGTTAAACCGAAGTACGAACCTCGTGCATCCGCATTCCATAAAGGTGCACGTTCACCTGCAAGATAAGGATGAAAAATCAGACCTTTCGCACCAGGTTCTACACGACTGGCTATTTTCGTTAAAACATCATAAGGATCGACTCCAAGACGTTTCGCCGTTTCTACCTCACTCGCAAGCAACTCATCACGCAACCAGCGTAAAATAATACCGCCATTATTCACTGGACCGCCAATCACATATTGTCCCTCATCTAACACATAACAGAAAATACGTTCTTTCTCATCCGTTCTTGGATGATCAATCACGGTACGAATCGCACCTGATGTCCCGATTGTTACCGCTACTTCACCTTTCTTGAAGCTGTTCACACCTAAGTTTGATAGCACGCCATCACTTGCGCCGATGACTATAGGTGTCTCTTTGTTTAGACCTAATAAAGTAGCATAGCGTTGTTTCATACCTTTTAAGATATACGTAGTCGGTACTAGTTCAGGTAATTGTTCTGGTGTAATCCCAAGTAAATCTAACGCTGGCTTGTCCCAAGTTAAAGTTTCAAGATTCATCATACCTGTTGCTGAAGCAATAGAATGATCCATCACATAACGTCCATATAATTGGTATAAGACATAACTTTTGATATCAATATATTTCGTCGCTTGCTGGTAAATCTCTGGATGTTCCTCTTTCAACCAATAAATTTTAGACAACGGCGACATCGGATGAATCGGCGTGCCTGTGCGTTTATAGATTTCATGACCGTTATGTTGTTGGCGAATTTCTTCAGCGTGTCGACTTGCGCGGTTATCCGCCCAAGTGATACTTTCTGTTAATGGTTTTTGATTATTGTCCATTGCGATTAAACTATGCATTTGCGCACTGAACGCAATTAATTTCACATCATCTGGTCCTACTTTACCTTCTCGTATGACTGCCTTAATTGTCATTAAGACAGCATCAAAAATTTCATCTGGATTTTCTTCAGAGGTATCAACATCCGGTGTCTGCATGTCATAACCGATATTATGTTTCAACAAATATTGGCCATGTTCATCATAAAGAACTGCTTTCGTACTCGTGGTACCGATATCGACTCCAATCATATACTTCATGGTTTAACCTCCTATTTCTTTTCTAAAAATAATGCGCTGATATAATCTCCGACATCATCAAAATTACGGTGAAATGCATCCCGTAATAATGCTGTATCATTATGTTCAACGGCTTGTGCGTAGATTTCGTGGTTGGCATGAATTCGTTCAAAATCGTCAGGATTTGTCTGCATTCTCTCTCGCATCGACAACAAGATTAAACACAATAAAATCGGCTTAATATTATTCCAACTGCTTAGTAAATAACGATGTTTGGTCGCATCAATCAATACTTCATGAAATAAAATATCATGTTCGGTAAAAGATTCTGCATCTTCAAACTGAACAGCGACTTTCATCATCTCTAGATGCTTACGCATGTTTTTAGCTAATACTGCACGTTCTTCATCTTGAATGCGCGCAAACGCAAAAGATTCCATCATGATACGTAAATCATACACTTCACGACGCTCAGCTTCGCCAAACGTTAAGACATCTGCCCCCATACGTTCTAAACGAATCAATTGATCTTGTTTCAATAATTTAAACGCATCACGCACAGGAGAACGACTGACATTGAATTGCTTAGCAACTTGATTTTCAGTTAACGCATCCTCTGATGTCAATTCACCACTGATAATCTTCAAACGTAACTCAGCCGCAACTGCTTCCCCTGTTGTCATATTCGCTAACCATTGTTTCGGATATTGTTTTTCCATCACGCACCTCTTTTCGTTCTACATACTTGTATACAAGTATATTAATACAAAGTTGCGAAGATTGCAATCGCTTACAAACAATTAAAAAAACAAGAAATTGAAAAGACGTTTATCACATCTTATTTCTTCAACTTCTTGTCATTACGGTTTTTCATCTTCTTTTTTTGATTCCTCACGTGCCATTTTATGATCTTTAATAAAAAGTCTAACCATCGCTAACGCAATCCAACTCACTAATAAGACAGGCAAAATAATAATATTCAATAGATTCAAGTCTAGTGTTTGCGTAGATATTTTGAGCTCTCCAATTTGTTTAAGTGTCGCTTTATCACTTGTTAAAAATTGATAGAGCGTAAAGAAAATTGTTGTCCACTGAATATAGTATTCTAAAATTGCTACTAACATTTCATTATAATCGTTCCATTTAATTAACTGCAGTATCACAAAGTAATTGAAGATACCAGCCATCAAAATGGTGATGACCCCGAAAATAAATATACTACCGTCATCATTCAATAATTTCACAAAGATGAAATAGACTAAGCTGCCTGATAACAATAAAGAAACTAACCCAGAAATAATCATGATAATACTTAAACCAAATGATTTAAAAAACAAAAATCGATCACGATAGCGGCCTGATAAAAACCCAGTGAGTAAAAACAGTGCTAAGATGACAATTATATTCAGTATAATCATGGTGTTACCTCGCTTATATACTTAATTTTATTCTTCTACTACCCTTTTTTGTTTTCAAAACAACAAAAAAAGCCCTCATCCATATTCCTATAGATGAGAGCGTGAAATTTAAATGTGATTCAATTGTTTATTCAAGTGCGGATTATAGAGAATCTACTTTTTCACCGTTGATTAAGATGTCATCGCCATCGATAGTTACTTCGATGTCTTTCACATCTGTGTGTTCTAGGTAGTAGTCTGTGATACGGTCACGAATTTCTCTTTCAACCACACGACGTAATGGACGTGCACCAAGTTCTGCATCGTAACCTTGGTCAATCAACCAATCTTTAGCATCTTGACTAACTTCAAGTGAGATGCCTTTTTTATCAAGTGTATCAGCAACGTCATCTAATAATAAGTTGATGATATCTTGTAATGCATCTTTGTCTAAGTGAACGAATTCTACGATGCCGTTGAAGCGGTTAAGGAATTCTGGACGGAAGAATTTTTTAAGATCGTCCATTAATGCTTCGCGATCTCCTTCATCACCATCACCGAAACCTGCGTTTGAAGTACAGATGATGATTGTGTTTTTGAAGTTCACGACATTACCTTGACCGTCTGTCAAGTTACCGTCATCCATCACTTGTAGTAATAAAGTTAAGATTTGTGGGTTCGCTTTTTCGATTTCATCGAATAAGATGACTGAGTAAGGATTACGTCTTACTTTTTCAGTTAAAGTATTAGAGTTATCATCATAACCTACATAACCTGCAGATGTACCGATTAATTTAGATACAGCTGTACGGTCCATGTATTCACTCATGTCTAATTTAATTAACGCTTCTTTATTACCGAATAAGTCAATTGATAATTGTTTAGCTAATTCAGTTTTACCTACACCAGTAGGACCTACGAATAAGAAGCTGCCGATTGGTCTGTTACCTTCATCGAAACCTGCACGGTTACGACGGATAGCACGAGCTACCATATCTACGGCTTTATCTTGACCGATGATTTTGCTTTTTAGTCGTTTAGAAATGTTTTTCAAACGAGCAATATCATTGTCGTCCATTTGTGATACTGGAATACCAGTCATACGTTCTACAGTATCTGCCACGTCTTGAACAGTTGCTGTTGAACCTTCGCCATGACCTGATTCAAGTCTATCTTGTAATTCTTTGACTTCTTTTTGATATTTGTCTGCATCAGAATAAGCTTCTTCGCTGACTGCTTTAGATTTTTTATCTTCTAATTCTTTAATTTCTTTTTCAACTTCCACTTTGTCTACTACTGGATTTTGTGCAGCTAAGTGTGCAGCTGTGATATCTAAGATATCTAAAGCTTTATCCGGTAATAAACGTTGTGGCACGTATTGAATAGATAAGTCTACACAAGCTTTCAATACATCATCAGGTAATTTTACATTGTGGTGTTCTTCGAATTTTTCACGAACACCTTCTAAGATTTTGATTGTATCTTGTGCTGATGGTTCTTTTACAACAACTTCATTGAAACGACGTGCTAAAGCTGGGTCTTTCAAGATGTTGTTTCTGTATTCGTCTTGAGTTGTTGCACCAATTACTGAGATTTCACCACGGCTCAATGCTGGTTTGATAATGTCAGATAAACCTTTGCTTCCTGAGTCTCCGCCAGTTGAACCTGATCCGATGATTTGGTGAATTTCGTCAAAGAATAAGATAACATTTTTTCTTTCTTTAACGCTGTCTAGCAATTGTTGGATGTTTTCTTCGAAAGCACCACGGTATTGTGTACCTGCTTCTAATGAAGAAATGTTTACTGAGATAATTTCTTTATCTTTAATTGCTGCTGGTACATTACCTTTCACAATTGCTTGTGCCAATCCTTCAACGATTGCTGATTTACCTACACCAGCTTCACCGACTAAGATTGGGTTGTTTTTATTACGACGGCTTAATACTTCTGCAGTATCTTGAACTTCTTTGTCACGTCCGATTACTGGATCTAATAAGCCTTGTCTTGCTTCTTCAGTTAAGTTACGGCCTACTTTTTCTAAGTAGTCTTCGCCGCCTTGTCCACCACCAGCTTGTCCTGGTTGTGCACTTTGTACTTGTTGTGAAGGGTGACCACCTTGTTGTTGTTGTAATGCTTGTAATTGTTCAGGTGATACTTCACGACCATTAATATAATATTTTTTATTTCCATCTGCATTTTGCATATCTTGCATCATTCTTCTAAAAATTGAGTCAAATTCATTTCCGAAAAATCCGTTATTCATATATTCATAACCTCCGTTAATTGGTAAAACTCCATTATTTTAATAATTTCTGTCTGTCTTAAAATAACTGTTTTACACTTCCATTTATATTTTTCTTGTGGCAAGTACACAATACTTTTTCGTTATGCGTGTCGCATTATTAACAGATAAGTGCTTTAGATTCGGATATTCAATTAGTTGACAAGTTAAACTACTATTTACATTCAAAATATACCACCTTGTCAAAAATTCAAAACACTTTCTTTAGTTTTACATGTCTCTATATATTTACTTCTTAATTATCTATTGTGTCCTTGCAATTCCATGTCTTGTTTTCAAGTTAAAATTTGTATAATTATTATTTGGTCAATTAAAGTCAAATAACTTCATTCCTTTAGTTATCGCCTTTATCAACCTTACATATGTAATTATAACGTATATTTATGCATTAATCAAGTACTAAATATGCATTTTTCAAAGTTTTTTTAAGTTTTTTTGGATTTTTTCGGTTAAATATACCAAATAACTAAGTTATCTACCATCTGACCGCTTCTGTGAACATTACATAAACTTTTCCATTAAAAAAGAAGTTGAATCTTTCAAAGACTCAACTTCTTTTCCGTTATTCTTCATGGCTGACTTGCTTCAAAATATCACCATACATTTTCTGCAGCTTATACTCTACTGTTTCGATTTCTTCTGCACATTCTTTTAATGTATTTTTATAAACTTCTGTATTTGTCGCATTTTTATAGCGTAATTTATGTTCAAGGCTAGCCCACATATCCATACCAATTGTACGGAGTTGAATTTCAACTGGTACGTACTCAACAGTATCTGTTAAGAAGACAGGTATTGAAACTACAAGATGCAGACTGCGATAACCGTTTTCTTTTGGCTTTTCTATATAGTCCTTACGTTTTAATAATTTAACATCCGCTTGTCTTAATAATAAAGATGCAACGACTTCAATATCTTCTAAGTAATTGCACACCACTCGAATTCCAGCGATGTCCGTGATATTTTGACGTGCAGATTCAGTCGTTACTGGCAATCCCCTTGTTTCCAGCTTACGCACTAAACTGCTGATCTCTTTAACACGTCGTTCCATATGATGAATTGGATTATGTTCATATAAGATTTGAAAGTCATTATCTAGAATACTTAACTTCGTACTTACTTCTTCTAAAGCTGACGCATACAAATGATGTAAACTCACAAAATCCACTAATTCTTCGATTCGATAATTCTGTTCTTGAAACTTTGTGATATTACGTTTTAAATCTTCCTTAAGCGCGTTAAGGTTAAGTGTTTCTCTTCTCTCTACATACATAATAATCCCCCGTTCTTCAGACACCTTTATTATAACGGAGTTTGTACTTAAAATTAATTATTTGTAATTCACAAACGAATCTTTGTGTATAAATTTTTAAAAGATACAAAACAAGTATCCTTCTATTTAATAGACAATTCTTTATTTTAAAACATTCATAGTTTCGGCTCATCACCTTGCGCACCGTTCTTTTTTTCTATACAATATAAATCGTAATAATTACGATTAAACGTGTGTATATATAAATAGGAGGATTTTTTATGGCTAAAATACCAGTAACGGTGCTAAGTGGGTACCTTGGTTCAGGTAAAACAACATTATTAAACCATATCTTACAAAACAGAGAAGGCTTACGCATCGCGGTGATTGTCAATGACATAAGTGAAGTGAACATCGATAAAGATTTAGTTATTGAAGGTGGGGGCATTTCACGTACAGATGAAAAATTAGTAGAACTTTCTAACGGTTGTATCTGCTGTACATTACGTGAAGACTTATTAAAAGAAGTAGAAAATATCGTTAAACGCGGCGGCATTGATCAAATCGTGATTGAATCAACAGGGATTTCTGAACCTGTACCAGTCGCACAAACATTCTCATATATAGATGATGAACTCGGTATTGATTTAACAAGCATTTGTCGTTTAGACACAATGGTTACTGTTGTTGATGCGAACCGCTTCATCAACGACATCAAATCAGAAGATTTATTAGTTGACCGCGATCAAGGTACAAGCGAAGAAGACGAACGCACCATCGCTGACTTATTAATTGACCAAGTCGAATTCTGTGATGTCTTAGTCTTAAACAAAACAGACTTAGTTTCAGAAGAAGAGTTAAACAAATTAGAAGGTATCTTACGTAAATTACAACCGACTGCGAAATTTATCCGTACACAAAATTCAGTAGTTGAACTGAGCGATGTCTTAAATACTGGTTTATTCGATTTTGAAGCGGCTTCAAACTCTGCAGGTTGGCTTCAAGAATTAACAGAAGGCGGTCATGCGACACATACACCAGAAACTGAAGAATACGGTATTTCTTCATTTGTATATGAGCGCCGTATGCCATTCCACGCAGAACGCTTCCATAAATGGTTAGAAAATATGCCGAATACGATTGTCCGTGCTAAAGGTATTGTGTGGTTAGCACAATATAATCATGTGGCATGCTTAATGTCTCAAGCAGGTTCTTCAGTAACTATCCACCCAGTTACGTTCTGGGTTGCGGCAATGTCTGAAGCTCAACAACGTGAAATCCTACAAGAACGTGAAGATGTTCGTGAAAACTGGGATCCTGAATTCGGCGACCGTCATACACAATTTGTGATTATCGGTACAGACTTAGACCAAGAAGCTTTAACAAAATCATTAGACGAATGCTTATTAACAACAGAAGAATATGATCAAGATTGGTCTCAATTACCAGAACCTTATGGTTGGCAAATCACTCAAGCATAACCAATCTTAAATAAGACATACGAAAGCCTCTTAACGCAAACCGTTAAGAGGCTTTCTTCTTTAATAATCGTATCTGTTGCTCCCTTGATTCACAATGCAACGCGCTCAGTTTCTTATTATATTGCATACTGTGAATCGGTACTTTTAAAATACCCAAGTCCTATTTAAAATAATCATTATCGTGCACTTAATTTAAGATTTCACATGTACTTTAGTGCCACGGTTATCTGCGATTTCATTGGCACGTTTAACCGCTTCTTCTTTCTTATCATAGCTGTCTGCAGCTTGTTTCGCACCATGTGTTCTGACTTTCCATTCGTTATCTTCTTTATAGACTTCGACATCATTCTCGTTTAATTCTGGACGTGCGTCTTTATCTTTTTGGTGACTCGTAATGTTTTTGTTTTTCAACTCATCAAGTTCTTCTTTCGACGCATTTTTATACCACTCTTCAGCTTGCTTTGTCGCAATTGGAATTAATGTACCTTCATCATAGCCATCTTTTAACATCGCATTACCGATATCAATCGCTTTTTTACGTTCCAGCTTATCTAAGTTCTTCCAAGTGTTTGGATAGTCATCTAATGTCCAAGGCATATAACGCCCTCCTCTTCAATATCACTTAGTAGTGTTATACCACTTATTGCGGATCTCCAATCTTATCTGAATCTCTCAATCGTGCATATTGTTGGATATTTAATAACGCGGTGCGAATATTTGTATATTGTGGTAAAGACGGTAATCCTGTACCTTGATAAAGCGGTATATGTTGTTCAAAGTGTGTCGCAATACCTTCAAACGCAATTAAATACTGACCCATCACGACATCATCAATGGTTTGCGGTTTCGGGTTATTCTGCGCTCTTGATAACATAAAACTGATTTCTTCTAACGCAAAGATAATTGGATAATACGCACTGATTTTCGTACTGTCCGCAAACAATTCGCCATGTGCGTTTTGATACATACTATTCATATTACTTAGTTTTATACGTAACTTTAATTCACTGAACTTCGGTGCTTGTTTCGCTAAATGTTCATTTCTTGAGAACACATAATAGAAGAATGACATTTCATAACGGACCACTTCCGCAATCGCATCCGGTAATGTTTGTGACGCATTTTTTCTTCCTAAGATTAAGAGACCGATGACTGCGATAATGACACCGATGACCACATCTACAACTCTCGGCAAGGCAATTAAAATAGATAATTTACCTGATGCGAGACCATTCAACATAATAACTTGTGTCGTAATGAAAATCATTGCTATCGCATAATTCGCACCGATAATAACTTCAGTAATGGTCGCACTTAGCGCAAGAACTATAATACTGAGAATCATATGCGGGTGGAATGATAAAATAACCGTCAATAAAAGCACACCGATAAACGTCCCAATGGTTCTGGCCACTGCACGTTCCATACTATGAATGGTATTCGTTCCAATCAATATCGTATGGGCAGTCAATGGAATCCAGTATGCTTTATCAAAATCAAACATCAAGGCGATAAAAATGGCTGCACCCATAATCATGCTGTAACGTAGAGTGTTCATTAATACGAGTGAATCTAACGTTAAATTATATTTTAATTGTTGACCGTATAAAGGTTTCCTTAAATTCGCTTCGTATTCAATTTGGCCTGTCGGACTATGCAAGATTTCATCTGTACGATAAATCTGCTTTTCTAAACGTTGAAAGATAACAGGCAGGTCTATCTTTTCTCTCCACTGCATGATTTCTTCTTCATCTAATCTTGTAGAAACACTTCGTTCAATGTACTGCATCATTTCGATTAAAACATCTGGCAATGTTTCAACTTCTTTGGTCTTCAACTCTAACAGTTCAGCGAAGATACCTTCTGCGTTATTATGCAGTAAATATAAACGATGTAATTGTTCGGATTGCTTTTTATTTGAAGTAAAAGAAGTAATCAGTTGTTTATCTGTTGTTTTAAACTGATTGACTAACTGCTCAGTATTTTGCTTGAACTGCTCACTGTCTGCGTATGCTTTGACTAGTTTTAATAAACTTTGATACTCCGCTTCAATCGCACGTTCTTGTGTATTTTTCTCTTGTAATTTTAATAATATCGCTACAACTGCCAACGCAAAAATACCGCCAATAAAAACAAAGATGCCACGTGTCAATGCTTGTTCGGGCGCAATCGGCATATTAATCGGTAACGCAAACGTTACAATAAAGAATGTGGCTGAAGGACCAGGTATTTCTAAGGCGCTGAATATGTAGTAAGCAACGACAGTAACAAGCAATAATAAGATGCCGAACAATAATGGTATCGCAACTGTCAGTGTCCCAAATGTGATACATAACGCAAATCCGACTGCACACCACCATAAAATACGTAATTTAGATTTATCAGATCCGCCAAAGACATAAATGTTAGCTAATGTACCTGTCGCTATTAATAAACCAAATTGAAAGTATCCCAGCAAATATCCTAACAGTAAAGGAACCAACATTAATAATCCTTGTCTTATCCCTTTACTGAAATTCACATTCTGTTTATTGAATTTAAACAGCGACTTGATATAGTGCGCCATGCGATTACTCCTTTCGTGTTTTAAATCATTTATCAAGCTAATCATCAGATTACTCATTTTCTACATGAAAATAAAAAACGCCAGAACATAATACCCGCGTATTATATCCTGACGTTAGGATGTTGTATCACTTATTCTGCCATTCTGATTTCTTCATCGATATTTTCGTAATCAATATCTGCTTCTAAGAATGCTTCATCTTTAGTTGGGAAGTGTTGTTCGAACGTTTCTGCATCTGCAAGTTCAACACTGCCTCGCTCTAATTCAAAACCTAAAATGTGGCCGCCGACTGTACGGTCTTGATCCACGAAATGTAAATGGAAACCTGCTGAACCGACACCATGGAACAGTTCTGGTGTGAAGAAACCGACGATTGTTCCATTTAAATAATCATAATGATGTTCCGGCTGACGATTCACTGACTCCATTAAACGTGTGTATGGCGGCTCTTGTTTCGGCATCATGCGTACATGGACATGATTGAAACTGCCTGTGATACGGATTGCTGAGAATAAGTTGCGACTCTTCATACGTTCCATAATTTGATCGTACAATTCATCTTGAGTTGTAACGTTCAACACTTCAAATGCCTGTGTAGGGTCAAATTTCGTAATGGTCGCAAACGGCAACATCTCATGACCATCTAAGTGTCTGAAACCGCCGTATTCATCTGCGTGATACGCGTTACCGTTAATAAAAATGACTTCACCGTCGCAACCTGTCAATGTGCCGATACCCATGTCTCCTTGTTCAAGCATCTCATCTACAGATACTGTACCTTGAAGCATTCCAGCCATTAACGTCGCCAAAGTTCCATGTTGGTAAATCATACTCTTCATTCTCCTTACTGATTTGACATGACAGACATCTTTATGTCTTTGTCTATTTATGTCCTATTATAGCACTAAAGTCATGCCCTGCCTTGTTAGTTGCTTAATTTTCTGCGAGCTTTTCTTGGTTATCAAAGACAATGATTTCAGGTTCATCTAGACAAAGTTGAACGATTTCTTGCCAATATACTTGGAAATGATCAGATTTCTTATGATTTTCGAAGCCTTCTTCACAGCTCCATTGTTCAATAATCGCAAAGGAATTTGGGATATTCGCATTTTCATAATGTTCATAGCTGATATTTGATGTTTCAGCTTGTGAAGCTGCGACTAATTGTCCCATTAGCTCTGTATACTTATCATAATTCATATCGTTGACTTTTGTTTTAACAATTACTGTAATCATATTTTCCCTCTCCAATTTTTATATTTTACCAGTAGTTTCTTTCCCCTAAAAAGAAACTATGAACCATAAAAATAATAAAAGGTCACGCTACATTGAATAAGACCCTTCCTCTTATCTATCGTAACATGACCTATATATCCGTTCTTATTTTATGCTTGTACTTTCGTTCACTTACAATTTAGAACGATTGGCCACAAGCGGACTGTCTGGTTTAACGAAGAACCACATTAATATAGCTATCGCAACTAAAATAATTAATGATTGTAATGTCCAAGTCCAACCGATTAAATCAGCTAAAATACCAGCGATTAATGGACTTAACATCGCACCGACGTTACCCCATAAGTTCATCCAACCTGAAACTGTACCAGAGAAGTTACGTCCAATGTCAGCAGCTGCTGCCCAGCTCATACCAGTAGTGACACCCATACCGCTTAAACATACCGCTAACCAAGCGATGTTCACTTCTAATACTTCACTGCGGATTGCGAATAATAATCCGATACTGAAGACGATCATACCAATAATCGCAATTGAACCACGTGCGACAAAACGAGATTTTCCAGCTTGTAAGATTCTATCCGAAATCGCACCGGCAATCATGATACAAATAAACATCGCAAGCCAAGGCACCCCTGCCAATAAGCCTAATGCTGTATATTTAACATGATATTGTTCCATTACGTAAGTCGGTAACCAAATTAAGAATAAACCAACAATAAATTGTACTACGAAATATTGAACTGCAATCGCATAGAAACTGAAATGTTTAAAGAATGCACTCCATGGTGCAGATTGTTTTTCTCCTGCATCAACAACGTCACGACCTTGAATGATATAACGTTTTTCAGCATTGTTAACCATTTTATGTTGTTCAGGCAAGTCTTTTGCGATAATTACCCACAATAACGCAATCACAAAGCCCACTGCCCCGAAGATATAAAATACGGCTTGCCAGTTGAATAAGCTTACAATCCAAACTGTCACAATCGGTGCGATAACCGGACCGAAATATGACCCTGCAAGTAACGCACTTGATGCACGTCCTTTTTCATTTTTAGTAAACCAATATGAGTTGAATACCGCATTTGATGGATACATTGGCGCTTCCCCTACACCGAATAAGAAACGCACAGTATATAATAAACCGTGGTTCTTAACCAGACCTGTTAAAATCGTAAATGCACTCCACCAAATCAACGCAATCGTCAACATTTTTCGCGGTCCGAATTTTTCCGCAAGAATACCGGATGGGACTTGCATCATCGCATATCCCGCTGAGAAGAATGTTGCTAATAAACCAAACTGAGCCTTCGTCATATGTAAATCTTCCATCATCGGTGCTGCGATTAAGGAGATGTTAGATCTGTCCATATACGCAATAACCCCAATAATAAAGAACGCAAATGCGAAGAACCATCGTACGTTACTCTTTCTTTCACTCATAGATATCCCAACTTTCTGTGTTCAAAATACATTAGGTCATCATATGACCTAAGTTGTTCTAGTAAATATTACCACTATTTGAAACCGTTCACAATAACTTTTTTACAGAAATTTGAACATTAAGAATGACACAACTTTATTTTATTATTTACAAAACCGATGGAATAAACCATGACTACGCTTGGCTTTTACATTTTTCAAACTTGAACATACTCGTACTAATTATACAAATAGATGTTATTTGATGTTATTTTTAGTACAATATAGCTTGGACACACAAACGCAGGTGTTCTTTTAATTAAATTCAAACATTATAAAACTTGTATATAAAAAGGAGTCATCGCTTTACCATGGAACAAATACTGACTGACTTTATTTCCCGTTGGGGTTATCTCGCAATTTTCATTTTAATCCTTGCAGAGAATATCCTACCTTTTGTGCCTTCAGAAATTGTGTTGACTTTCGCAGGTGTATTAGCCGCAAAATCACATATTTCTATTTGGCTATTATTAATTATCGCAACAGTCGCTTCATTTATGGGACTACTTATCCTTTATTATATTTGTAGTCTGGTTAATGAACAGAAACTTTACCGCTTCGTAGACAAATACGGTAAATGGATCAAACTTAAAGGTAAAGATGTCGAACGCGCTAATAATTGGTTTAAAAAATACGGCGCCATCGCAGTCTTTATCTGCCGTTTCGTTCCAGTCTTACGTGTTTTAATCACTATTCCTGCAGGTGTCAACAAAATGAATATCGTCACGTTCGCAACACTATCATTAGTCGGCACAACAATATGGAACTTCGGCTTAATCTATTTAGGTAAATCATTAAGTGATAACTGGCATGATATCTTAAATGTGATGCATACATACTCATATATCATGTATGCCATTATCGCTATTGCGTTAGTATACTTTGCGTACCGCTACATTGCGAAACGCCGTCAAAGACAAAACTAAACAATACGTAAACAAAGCACACTTCATTTTTTTGAAGTGTGCTTGTTTAATGAGTCCTACTATAAAGTTGTACCTTGCTGTCATTAGAAATTCTGATTTTTAAACTTGTTTAAGCCTATGAAATAACCAAGTAGCGCAATTACTAGCGTAAAGGCAAGAAAGATAGACATACGTCCTAATTCAAAACCAGTATGCAATGTTGCATCATAACCTGTTCCATACATATGACTGCCGATGATAAGTGTCACAGTGTTAAATACGATATATGTAACGATAATGATTGCTGTGATAATCATTTGAATCATATTAGATTTTTCTGCACCGACCACATATGTACACGGATAAAACAAAGAGACTAATAAACAAATACCTAACCCTAACATGATAGCAGAAAGAAATTGAGTGATATTGCCGAATCCCAATAAATATCCACCTGTAAAAATAAACAATACAATCGCAAATCCTAATCCAGCTGAAATAAAATAATACGCGTAATGTGCTTGTACAATTTCTTTTCGACTGACAGGCAAAGTAATCGCATATTTATACCACCCTGCTGACGCTTCATTTTTTAAATTATCCGTCGCAGCTGAAACAGAAAACATCAAAATGATTAAACTAGCAAATGAATTAGAACCTTCTAAATCCATAGCGGTTAGCCCGATACCTATCAATAAACCGATGCCTAGATAAATCCATAATGCTTTTTGTGTTGAATAATACTGACTGTATATTAACCCCTTCATCCGTCCTCACCTCTTAGGATTATTTTGCTGACTTGATCAATGTGCTCGATAGGTTCTAAATCAAAAGCTAAAGTACGTTCATTTTTTAACACAATCGCTTGCACTTCTCCTAAGTGATGTTTCTTCGCTAAAACATCTTCATCTTCTAACATTTCAAATTCTGCTTCATCACATGTTAAACGCGCATAATTATTGAACAATGTGGTTTTGTCAATTTGAACATTAACCTGACCATGTCTAAGAAAAATTAACTGTGTTGCTAAACGTTCAATATCCTCCGCAATATGAGAAGTCATCAACACACCGCGGTTACCTTCATTCACAAACGTTTCAATTTCATCTTGGATCTCATCTCGACTCGCCGCATCTAAACCTGCAGTGGCTTCGTCTAAAATCAATAATCGACTTTCATGAGACAATGCGACTGCCATAGAGAGCTTCATAGACATTCCTCTCGAAAAATATTTAACCGCCTGTTTTTCTGGTAATTCAAAACGCTGAATGTATTCAGTGAACAAAGTGCTGTCAAAATTACGATACACCTTTTGATACATACGATTCAGCTTATCAATAGTCATATTTTTCGTGAAATTCATGGAATCGAATACGACACTGATGTCATTTTTATAGTCTGTATCTTCAGGTGATACACGTTGACCGAAAAAAGAGATTTCACCGCTGTTTAATGGATAATCTCCCACAATCATACGAATTAACGTTGATTTACCTGAACCGTTTTTGCCGATTAAAGCGACAATTTCGCCCGGATCAACTTGAAAGGACACATCGTTGATGGAGAAGCGACTGTTAGAAAAATGTTTCGTTAAATGTTGTACCGAAAGTAATGATGTCATAAGACCTCCTGAAATTTTTATGTTATTTTTATTTTAACATAGTTGATTCAAATATTTAGTTTATTTCTCTATTCTCTCTCTTTTTAATGCAAGTACACATTATTTTTTTCAGCTTTTTAAAACGTGACCATTGAAAAATTGTTAAAAAAGTACAATAATCAAATGTAAGCGCTATTATTATTAAACCCAGGAGGCACAAATGATTACCAACGAACGTGAACTTAAAAATAAGTATTTCGATTTACTTGCAGAGAAATTCAACCATGAAGAACAGCTTGCATCAGAAATTATCAGTTTAGAATCTATTTTAGAATTACCTAAAGGTACAGAGCACTTTGTCAGTGACTTACATGGAGAATATGAATCTTTCCAACATGTTTTGCGTAACGGTTCTGGCAATGTCCGTACAAAAGTCAACGACATCTTCAAAGATAAAATGTCGAACCAAGAAATCAGCGACTTCACTGCTTTAATTTATTATCCAGAAGATAAATTAAGAATGGTTAAAAGCAGCTTCGAAACAAAAGAACCATTAAACCGTTGGTATGAAACACGTATTGACCAAATGATTCAAATGGTTCAATATTCAGCTTCAAAATACACACGTTCTAAATTACGTAAAGCATTACCTAAAAAGTTTGTTTATATTGTCGAAGAGTTACTTTATAAAACTAACGAACTTGAAAATAAAACACCCTACTACAATACATTGATGCGCCAAATCATTGAGACGCAACAAGCAGATGATTTAATTATCGGTTTATCCTACACAATTCAACGTCTAGTCGTAGACCACTTACATGTTGTCGGTGATATTTATGACCGTGGTCCTGAACCTGAAAAAATTGTTGAAACGTTAATCAACTATCACTCTGTTGATATTCAATGGGGCAACCATGATGCAATCTGGATTGGTGCTTATGCAGGTTCGCGTGTATGTCTAGCTAACATCTTACGTATTTGTGCACGTTACGACAACTTGAATATCGTTGAAGATGCTTATGGTATCAACTTGCGTCCATTATTAAACTTAGCTGAAAAATACTACGGAGATAATCCGGCCTTCCGTCCAAAATTACGTTCTGATTCAAAGTTATCTGAACAAGAACAACTTCAAATCACTAAAATACATCAAGCCATTGCGATGATTCAATTCAAGTTAGAAATGCCGATTATCAAACGTCGCCCTTCTTTCGAAATGGAAGAACGCTTAGTATTAGAACATGTCGACTATGATAACTTAACGTATACACTTCATGGCCAAACTCATGAATTAACTGATACATGTTTCGTTACTGTAGATCCAGAAGACCCTGCTAAATTATTGCCAGAAGAACAAGAAGTCATTGATAAATTGTTAGTGTCTGTACAAGAATCAGAAAAACTTAAACGTCACATGACCTTCTTAATGGATAAAGGTTCATTATACTTACCTTATAACGGCAATTTATTGATTCATGGCTGTATCCCAATTGATGAACACGGCAATATGGAAGGAATGGAAATTGATGGTACATTCTATTCTGGCCGTCCATTATTAGACCAATTCGAAATGTATATGCGTAAAGCATTCCGCAATAAAGATATCACAGATGACTTAGCAACTGACTTAGTGTGGTACTTATGGACAGGAAAATATTCTTCTTTATTCGGAAAACGTGCTATGACAACATTCGAACGTTATTTCATTAAAGATAAAGCGACACATAAAGAAGAGAAGAATCCTTATTATTCATTACGTGAGGATCCTAAAGTTGTTGGCAAACTATTAGAAGACTTTGATTTAGATCCTGAACAAGGTCATATCATTAACGGTCATACACCAGTAAAAGAAATTGATGGTGAAGATCCAATCAAAGCTGACGGTAAGATGATAGTCATTGACGGCGGCTTCTCTAAGGTATATCAATCTACTACAGGTATTGCCGGTTATACTTTACTCTACAACTCTTACGGTATGCAGTTAGTGGCACACCAACACTTCAATACAAAAGAAAATGTCTTACGTTACGGTGCAGATGAATTATCTACGAAACGTCTTGTTGATAAAGAACTACAACGTAAACGTATCCGCGATACAAACACAGGAAAATTCATCAAAGAAGAAATCCGCAACTTAAAAGAACTTATGTCTCATCGCTACACAGATTAATTTTATAAAATAAAAGCAGAAGGCTGATTCAACGTCGCCTTCTGCTTTTTTGTGGTTATATATGATTTTATTTTCTTTCCTCACATATCTGAGAGTTAAGATAATGGATTAAAATGTAGTGTAAAGTTTAAGTGATATTCTGCATCATCCATACGATAACGCTCTGGTAGTTCTGGACCGCAACTGTTCGTACCGATACCACTTTGGCCAACATCAATATTAACATATGTGTAACCATCTAATTGTAATTGATCTGCATGCTCTACTGTTGTCAGTTGTGCATCTGAATACGGTTTCGCATTGAAACTAAACGGTGTTTCAGCATTAAACGCAACTTGTGTTGTGGTATTGTCTAATGTCACATGCGTCGTATTATTGTGACTGCCATCTTCTTGCGGTCTGATGTGCGGCCAGAAATTATCATTGACTGTAGAAACAAAGTAACCTAAATGACTTGCAAGTTGTTTATCATCATAACTGCTGAATGGCCCATGACCATAGTACGCTAAGTTTTGATAGTTATTTGATAATTTGAACTCTAAGCCCAGTCTCGGTAAGAACGGCATACGTGCATTCTTTTCAAGTTCTAAATCCGCTTCAACCTTACCATCCGCATGCACTAACCAAGTTAATGTTCCTGCTAAGATTTTTGGCACACGTTTATTTACGATACTGATTTGGAATTGAACACTGACGCCGCCTTCTGATTCAACAATTGAATAATCATACACACGTGTATGCGCATGTTCATAACCCATTTCTTCCCATTGGTTACGAATATTGATGTCATTATCTGTCGGTGCACGCCAAATACGGATGGCAGTAGGTTCATGAAGCACGAGCTTACCTGCTTGCGTCACATGCGTTAATGCAGCTGAACGTGTATCAAACGCATATTCACTATTATCTCCTGAAATTTGAATCGTTTGTGCTGTGTCATCTACTGAAACTTGATAAGCAGCTTCACGCTCAGTCGCTGTTTCAAATTCCAAACGTTCTTGAACAATTTGATCATGGCCTAAAATAGTTTGGTCTTTACTCGAGATATACTCTACTAAAATATCGCTGATTTGATTTAAAATCGCTTCATCAATAAACGTATTCAACGCAACAGAGATTTCAGTATGTGGTTCAAATCCTGTTAAATCTGCATACTCTTCATATTGTTCTCCTGATAGCGTCGTAATTGTAAAACGTAATTGCAGAACTTCATCTGCATCAATAAAGTCAAAACGGTTATAAAACGTTAACGTCTGTTTATCATAGTGAGATAAAATCACCGGGCGATTCACTTGTTGGAACTCGTAATAACCTTCATGTGGTGTTCTATCTGGTGACACAATACCATCCACACAGAAGTTGCCGTCATGTAAATCTTCGCCGAAATCTCCGCCATAACGAAATACTGGCTGTTCTTTATTTTGACTGATATTCACTGCGTGATCACACCATTCCCAAACAAATGCACCGATAAAGCTTGGGTACGCTTCTAATAATTCATGGTATTCTAAAAGACCACCTGGAGAATTACCCATCGCATGTGCATACTCACATAAAATGAACGGTTGTGTAATAGTTTGATTATCTAAATAACGCTCTTTAATTTCTTCAGGTGATGGATACATACGACTAATCATATCAAGTTTAGAGAAATCTTCTCCGCCTTCTGCATAAAAGGCGCTTTCATAATGGATTGGACGTGTCTCATCTAAATCTTTCGCAAGTTTAGCTGCTTTCTCAATATTAACGCCATATCCAGATTCATTACCTAATGACCACATAATAATAGATGAGAAATTACGTAGAGGTACAATAGATGCCTCAATACGATCTAAAATCGGTGCTTCGTATTGTGGGTCATCTGCGATAATATTAAAGTCTTTCGTATTTTCATCTCCGTAGAATAATACCACGCCATGTGTTTCTAAGTCCGCTTCACTCATCACATAGAAACCATATTCATCAGCTAACTCATAGAAACGTGGTGCTTTCGGATAATGCGCGGTACGGATCGCATTGAAGTTGGCTTGTTTCATTAATGTCAAATCCTCATGCATTTGCGCTTCAGTTAAGACATATCCTGTTTCTGGATTACTGTCATGATAGTTAGCTCCGCGTAATTTCACGGATTTACCGTTAATCCATAACTGCTGGTCTTTAATTTCAACTTCACGTAAACCGACCTTTTCAGTAATCACTTCATCTGCACTTGTAATCACAAGTGTATAAAGATATGGTGTTTCAGCGCTCCAATATGCGGCATCTTCTACATTTAATACTAACGTATCTTGATTAGATCCTTTTTGTTCAGTAATTAATCCACCCTCTTGATCAAACAGTGCTACTGTATAATCAGGATTACCATTCACTTGTGTCACATCTAAGTGGACTGCCCCTGTTTGTACCGTAGTATCGATTGTCGTTTGAATTGTATAATCATCAAGACGATTGTTTGGACGTTCTACAATATAGACATCTCTGAAAATACCTGAATGACGAAACATATCTTGGTCTTCAAAATATGTGCCATCTGAATATTTAACAACCAATACTTGAATCGTATTGTGACCTTCTTGAACAAATGATGTGACATCAAAACGTGACGCACTGCGAGAAACTTGGCTGTAACCTACAAATGTGTCATTGATCCATACATAATACGCACTGCTGACACCGTCAAAGTTCAACACAAATTGATGGTCTTCGTCATAAATAGAATCTATAGTGAAGCTGCGTTCATAATAACCACATGGATTATCTTCTGGCACATATGGCGGATCAAATGGGATTGGATATTTAATATTTACATATTGCGTTTGGTCAAATCCATGTAAATTCCATACTGAAGGAACCGGTAAAGTTTGAGTCACTTTGTGATGGCTTGCTTCGAACTCTGCTACACTGTTGAAGAAACCAAAGTTCCAGTCACCAGATAATTGTGTTACAGAAGTATTGTGTTGCTGCGGTTTTGGAATAAAGTATGCAGCATAAGGTAATGTATTGACATGTAATTGTTCTAAATTATAATGTAAATCTAATTTCAAGGCATGACCCTCCTAAGTATTTTTCAAAAATTATATAATTTTGTTAAATATACGTGTTATAATGACTCTATCATAGAGAGAAAGAGAGTGAGACAAGTGCAAGTCTTTTGGACAAAACTTAAAAAAACAAGCTACGAAGCCCAAGTCGATGAATGCGGCAAGGAAAACTTATACGTAGGTAACGGCTATGAATACGAAGTCACTAAACCTGCTGTCTTGCATATCGTGACACAAGGAACCGGCACCTTTACTGTGAATGAAACCACTTATCATCTAAAGAAAGGCGATGTCTTTTTGCTTCTAAAAGGTATGCATGTAAAATATCATGCAACTGGAGAAACACCTTGGCATTATATGTGGGTCGGCTTCAGCGGCACGCATGCCATCAACTTTATTACACGTACTTCTTTATCAGATGAATTAGTCCTCTTAAATCAAAACACTGAAACATTATTTAAATTAATCTTTAAAATCTGCATTCTGGCAAACAGCCATACTCCCGAGGATACCCACGATATCTTACTGAAAATAAGATTGTTTGAATTGTTATATTTCCTAACACAACAAAACCAAAAAGAAATAGTAATTCCTGATCAACGTGAAGCAACGGATTTAAAAGATGCTTTAGAATATTTCAATGACAACTTTAAAAGTAAAAATACTACTGTTGATAATGCTGCGAAGCTCGCAAATATGAGTCGTAGCCAGCTGTATAAGCGCTTTAAAAAGCAATTCAGTGCTTCACCAAGCAGATATCTCAAAGATCTCCGTATGGCTTATGCGGCTGAACAGCTGAAATTTACGAATAAAAATGTGCAAGTTATTTCAGATGAGCTCAATTATGAAGAATCACTTGCTTTCTCAAAAGCTTTCTCTAAATACTTTAACTGCCCACCTACGCAATACCGCAAAAATTATAAGGCAAGAAAAACATTGCAATCTGAATAAATGAAACTATCAATCAACTATTTTTAGTTGCTGTAAAACAAAAGCAGTGGATAGAGTTATGAATAAAAACTCTAACACTGCTTATTATATTGTTACAGTTTTTCTTCTTTATGAATCGGTGGACGTCCTTCTCTTTTACGTTTAAATTCAAGCGTTTGTTGAATATCGCGTAAGAAGTCTCCTTTTAAGTTGAATGCTTTATGATATAAAATACTACAAATGATGATAAAGAAGATTGGTACACCCACCATACCGATTCTGATGCCCCAAATTGTATCTGTTGTTTGTTCAACGTTTGGCACATAACCGATCATTGATAAACCTACACCGACACTTAATCCCGCAAATGCTTGTGCTAATTTAACTAAGAATGTTTGTGTTGATGTGATGACACTTTCGTTACGTTGACCGAATTTCACTTCACTGTAGTCGATCACGTCAGCTAAAGCAACTGTGTTGATGCCGACAAGTGTGCCTGTACCGAAGCGGATACATGCACCGCCGATAATCACCCAAATTGCTGCGTGTGGCGCAATAAAGCCTGCAAGCAAAATAATCACTAAGCCGACAATAATACCGATAACTGCATAGTTGAATACTGCACTACGTCCGACTTTCTTAACTAAGTAAGGGAAAATTAATAATGAACCCATTTCCATTAAAATCATTGTATTAAAGACAGAGAACAAGCTTTCTACGCCTGCAACATATTTAAAGTAATACAAGATGATTGCGTTAATCATTTGTCCGCATAAGTTGAACGCTAAAATTACACCGATGACCGCAAGTAATTCTTTGTTTTTAAAGAGAATACGCCAAATATCTTTAAAACGAACTTTGATTGCGTTTTGTCTTTCAATCTCAGTATCTTCATGAACGAAGAATACAGTAATACCGATTGTGATGATAAATGTAATACTACAAATGATTGCGAGCGCAAAAATACCTGCACCTCTGAATGGTTGACCTAACCAATCATCCAATTTATGAATGAACATTAAACCGAAGCTTCCGATGACAAATGCTGCAAAGCTCGCAAAGAAACGTGGAACAACCGCAACTTCTTCACGTTCACGTGGGTTGTTCGTTAAGTTCGGCAGCCAAGACCAGTATGGGATGTCCATGATGGTATAAGTCATCCCCCATACGATGTACATGATTGAAATGTAAATATACATGCCATTGCCTGCGAAGTCGAAGTTTGTGAAGAGTAATACTGTGATGACAGCATTAATTAGTGTACCGATAACGAGCCATGTTTTGAATTTGCCGAAGCGGTTGTGTGTATTATCTACAACCATTCCCATAATTGGATCATTAATCGCATCCCAGATACGTGCAGCGAAGAATAATACTCCGACGAATGCTGGTGAGAGCCCTACAATGTCAGTGATATAAAACATTAAAAACAAACTGACAATATTAAAAATGGCGTCCTTTCCTACTGTTCCGAATCCAAATGCATACTTTTCAAAGCGCGTTAGTTTTCTTTCCAATCCTTTCACCTCTATCTATAGATTGTTATTTCTTGGTTGTCTTTGTACCTTTAAATAATTAATTCTCTATTCATGTAAACGTTATCATTTTTCAGAAAACAATAGAATATCCAAATCTTTCTTTTATATATCCAAATGTTTCATAGTCCAATTATTTGTGGCACTTTGCACCTTGATAAACTAGATTATCGTTACACTTTTATCATTATTTAAACGCAAAAAAACTCCTGTTACTTACTTTAAATAAGTAAGCACAGGAGTTAAATCGATTACTACTTTTATAATTTCAATGGTTTAAGATTCTGCGTTAAAGTTTCACGTCTATCTTCGTATTGTGGCGGCAATTGAAGATGTTGACCTAATTGATCTTTCGGCTCATCTACCGCAAAGCCAGGACCATCTGTTGCCATTTCAAATACGATGTCACCTTTTTCTTTGAAGTAAATCGCTTTGAAGTAGTTACGATCTTTAACTTCTGTCACAAAGTAACCATGGTCTTCCATGTGTTTTTGCCAGTCTAAATGTTCTGCTTCTGTTGGGATAGACCAAGCTACATGGTGCACAGTACCAACACCGAATAAACCTTTTGGCAATGGTTGCGCAGACATAATGATTTGATGTTTTTCTTCGCCTTCTGTTTCTAAGTGGATTTTAGAAGGATTTTCGTTAACAACACTTAATCCCATATCATCAACTAATGTACTGCGAGTACCTGCTGGATCTGCAGATAATAATTCTGTACCGTGGAAACCTAAAATCGCATTATCTTCAGCTTCTTCTTGGCCTTCTACCAATGCTAAAGCTAGACCATGTACGTCATTAAATTCTAATGTTGCTTCGTCAAATAAACCAGAAATTTTAGTTTCAATACCTTGTTCATTTAAATGTGCTTCCCAAGCATCCATTGAGCCTTTAGGAATTCTGAATGCGATACGTCCGACTTGGCCGCTTCCCACACGCCCTTTATGTTGATTTGGCCAGTTAAAGAATGTCATTACCATGCGTTTGTCGTCATCTTGTCTTGAAAAGTATAAGTGATAAACACCTGGGTCATCGAAGTTCACTGTTTGTTTAATCAATTGTAAGCCGAGTACATTACGATAGAAGTCTAAGTTCTCTTGAGCGTCACCTACAATTGCTGAAATATGATGTATACGTTTAATGTTTTCCATATATGGAAACCTCCTTTATTCAGTATAATTA
>NZ_PZGG01000013.1 GCF_003043455.1 Staphylococcus simulans
AATATATATTTCAGATTAGTAATTCAAGCGTCCTAATCGCTTATAATCCTATGTTAAGTTTAAATTTAACGAATTGAACGAACTTAATCAGATGTTTTTATGCATTAATATACATTTAATACGAATAAATATTTTTTTAGAAAAACTGAAATCAGACTCTAAAATCGCACAGTTTTTGGTAAGGTAACGTCGTATTAATCAAAAAACATATAAAAAATCCCCGACGTTAAAAGTCAGGGATTTAAACTGAAAGTGTGAAACACCTCAGTAATTTTTATGAGTTTTGTTTTTTTAAGATAAGTTTTAGCTGTTTTGTTTTGCGAAAGCTTTACCGATAGCTTCTAATTTATGCGGTGCATCATGCATTGCCATTTTCACTTCTACAAAATGCATCACTTCTGGATACGCTTTAATAGCTTCAAAAGCTTGTTTCAATTCTTCGCTTGTTGAAACATCATGGATTTTCACGTCATCTTTCGCACCAAATACTGCTGGTATTGCTTTGTAATCCCACATAAAGATGTCGTTGTATGGTTCGTTTTCACCATGAATTTTACGTTCTACTGTATAGCCGTCATTATTAATGACAAAGAGTACAGGCTTCAATTTTTCGCGAATCATCGTTGAAATACTTTGAACTGTTAATTGAAGTGAACCATCACCAATTAATAATAAGTTACGGCGATTTGGATCAGCGATTTGTGTACCTAATGTCGCTGGTAATGTGTAACCGATTGAGCCCCATAATGGTTGGCCAATAAACTTATTCGCTTGATATAACGCTAAATCATAAGCACCGAAGAATGATGTTCCTTGTTCAGCCAGAATCACATCATCTGGTGCGATAAAGTCTTGCATCATTTTGAAGTACGTTTCTTGTGTTAAAGGTTCATTCGTTAATTCATATTGACCCGCTTCTGGACGTTTATATTGTGGGTAATCTACATCAGTCACATAGTCCATCTCTAACAGACCTTCTAATAAATCAGGTAATGTCACATCTTGGTCTTCTGTTTCATTCATTTTGAAATTATGTTGATTTAACATTACAACGTCATCAATATCGAATTCATATGAGAATCCTGCTGTGGCAGAGTCTGTTAATTTCGCGCCGATATTTAAAATCGCATCACTATGATCTACATAATTTCTAATATTTTCTTCTGCGATTGATCCATCATAAATGCCCATATAGTAAGGGTTCTCTTCATTGAAAGCACCTTTACCTAATGACAATTGCGCAACTGGAATGTGTGTTTGATTTACAAATTGTTCTAGTTTGTCATGCAGTTTGAAACTATTAATTTCATGTCCTGCGATAATCACTGGTTGAGAAGCACTGCTTAATTTATTTTTAACCATCTCAATATAATTTGAGACATCTTTCGCTTCGAATTCTGGTAATTGATAAGCGTCTTCTACTTCAATTTCTGTCATTGCGACATCAATCGGCAAGTGTAAATGTACCGGTCTTTTTTCAGCTAAGGCTGCATTAATCAGACGCGGAATTTCTTCTTGTGCATTTTCAGGTGTGATATAACCTTGTGCTGTTGTAATTTCTTTGAACATTTTGCGGTAGTTATCAAATTCACCTTCACCTAGTGAGTGGTGAACATATTTTCCTGCTTGTTCCACACTGCGTGTCGGTGCGCCTGTAATTGCGACTACTGGAATACGTTCTGCATAAGAACCTGCGATACCATTGACCGCTGATAATTCACCTACACCAAATGTAGTCACCATTGCGCTTAAACCATTCATGCGCGCATATCCATCTGCTGCGTAACTTGCGTTTAATTCATTCGTATTACCAATCCATTCAATATCATCACGACTGATAATATCGTCTAAGAAAGCTAAGTTGAAATCTCCAGGTACACCAAATACTTTATCTACGCCTGCAGTACTCAGGCAGTCCATTAAATACTCTCCAACACGTTTATTCATATTCATTCCACCTTTTTCTCTTTCTCTTATACAATTCTAGGATAACGCTTCCATATATTTTAGGTCAAGTAAGTTGACTTAACTAGAATGGCTATACGCATATAAAAATACCGCCTTGAATTTTCAAGACGGTACTAAACTTATTCTATATTAAGGGCCTTTATGGTTACTCTTTAAGTTCCCCTTTTAAATATTTTACTTCTTGGAATCCTGGACGTTTGCTTGCGAGTTCTTCCATCATCGCATTCCAATCATTTCCAACGTCTGCTTTAATACTTTGAAGTAAATTATTTTGGGCTTTATTGATTTCAGTTACTAATGCATGACCTTTATCAGTGACATAGAGTTCTTTCACTCTGCCATCTATTTTTGACTTTTTCTCAATTACTAAACCTTCATCTTTTAATTTTTTCAGCGTTTGATGACTGCCTTGTTTAGAAATTTCCATACTTCTTAATAAGTCTCTGATGGTAATACCAGGGACTTTATCGATAAAGAATAAGAAGCGATGGTGCTGGCGGCGCATTCCTTTCTTCTCTATAATCTCATCAGCAGTATGAATAAATGTTTTATAGGCAAAATAGAACAAGAGATGATCATAGTCATTATTATGTGCAGTCATGATTTACAGTCCTTTACTTCAAAATGTTGTTTTCTGATAATTAACTTTATTATAGCAAGTCTTATAAAAGACCTAAAGCGAGGATTAATGATTTCTCCTAAACGGAACCAAATAGAAACTTGTGCATTTTGCCTTTATTCTTTGTACAATGACATCAATATAGAACAAAAGGGAGATGATCGAATGGTTCGATTTAAAACTGTTCAAATCACAGACTTAACTGATGAAGACTTACAAGCTATGGGGGCACAAGATCAACTGATTGATGTACGAGAAGCTGATGAATATGAAGCTGGTCATATTGAAGATGCGCTGAATTATCCACTTTCAACGTTAAATACCAAATTTCCATTAGACCAAGGCAAAACGTATTACATCTATTGTCAAAAAGGCGGACGCAGTCAACAAGCCAGTCAAATGTTAAGTGACAGCGGTTTTGATGTGATTAATTTAAATGGCGGTTATGAAGCCTATCTATCTCAACAAGAAGCGCAATCACAACCACAAAATCAATCTACAAGCACGCAACAAACAACAGAAACAACTGACCCTGAGAAAACAATCAAACCAGAACGCAAACAATTAAACTACAGTGGCTTGCAATGTCCAGGACCGATTGTGAATTTAAGCCAAGTTATACAACAACTGCAACCTGGCGAACAAGTTGAAGTAATTGTTACGGATTTAGGCTTTGCGAGTGATATCCAAAGCTGGGTAAAACAAACAGGTCATCACTTAATTGATTTAAAATCAGATGAGTCACAAGTCACAGCAATCATCGAAAAAGGAGAACCTTCTGATAAAGCGATGTCTGTCCATGAATCAGATAACGGCACAACGATTGTGTTATTCAGCGGTGAACTAGATAAAGCTTTAGCTGCTTTAATCATTGCGAATGGTGCACGTGCAGCTGGTCGTGAAGTTTCAATCTTCTTTACATTCTGGGGATTGAACGCTTTAAAACGTACAGATGCGCCTAAAGTTCAGAAAAAAGGATTAGAAAAACTTTTTGATTTCATGTTACCTAAAGGTCCTGAAAGCATGCCATTATCTAAAATGAATATGTTCGGTTTAGGCCGTTTCATGATGAAACTTTTAATGAAACAAAAGAACGTCGATTCATTACCTGCTTTAATCGATAAAGCAGTCGAAAACGATATTAAGCTGATCGCATGTACCATGAGCATGGATGTCATGGGTATTAAACGAGAAGAGTTACGTGATGATGTACAAATCGGCGGGGTTGGTACGTATATCGGCGATACAGAACATGCCAAACATAATTTATTTATCTAATAGTTCATATGATTTAAAATCCTTTGTCTTCAAAATAAGGCAGAGGATTTTTTACATACTCTTTTAGCACCCTTAATATACTTTAAAATTTAATCGAACATTTGTTCGCTTTTTCTTTGAAAACGCGTTCGTAAAATGCTAAACTTAATTCATGAGTAAAGGTCGTTCTACTATATTGTGAGTACCTCACGTGCCTTGAACTGCAAGAAAGTGAGGTGATATGGATGGACATTATAATCCATGAACTCACGATTAATTTCTCTTCAATTGTGCAAGTGACACTTTTAGCAACCGCAATCAAATTTCTAATCAGCAAGAACGACAAAAAAGACTAGCTATGCTGCAACATAACTAGTCTCTCATTCGGTTCGTTTGGTAATCACAATTGTGCATTGTGAGCCTTTACTCTAGCCTTCGGTCTAATAAGACTGAGGGCTATTTTAATACAACTAAAGCTTACCAAATTTATAGCCCACTTTCAATTAAATTGCGGTTCATCTAAAACAAGGTTGTCCAATTCATTTTTATTGTTTTCAACTTCATTGGATTCGTTAAACGCTGTTATTTCTTTTTCTTCTTTTTGTCTTTTTTCTTCTTGTCCTTTTTCTTCTTGTCTTTAGAATCTTCTTTTTTATCGTCTTTCTTTTTATCTTTTTTCTTAGATTTCTTATCTTTCTCTTTCTTGTCCTTCTTGCCTTTGTTGCCTTTGTCGCCTTTCTTATCTTTTCCTTTTTTATCTTTCTTCTCTTTTGTCTCTTTGTCTTTCTTGTCTTTTGATTCTACTTTTTCTTTATCTTCTTTGCCTTGTTCTTCGTCTTTTGATGTCTCTGATTCAGACTTGTCATCTTCAGAAGATTCATTTTCTGAAGACGTTTTGTCTTCTTTTGTTGGTTCTTCCTTCACAGCAGTGAAATCTTCTTCTAATTCACCTACTGTGATGACTTCACCATTGTCATCTGTTTTAAGTGTTGTTTCTACTTCTTCATCTTCTTCGTCTAATTGGTAACCCAACTCTAAGACTTGTAAGTAAACAGTCACTTTGAAATCTTTATACTCACCTTTATAAAGTGCTTGAATATCACTTTGACGCGCTTGTAAATCAGTATGTTCTGTTAACGCAGGTTCTATTACATTTGTTTGTATAGGTTCTTCTACAATTTCTTCGATAGAATGGTCGCGTTCTTGTTGGTGTTTTTGAATACTTTTATAAATTAAATCAGCATCTTTCAACTCAGGGTATTGTTTTAAAAATGCGCTTTTAGTTTCTGGTAATTCAAAGTCTTTTTTAGCTTTGACATCGATATAAACTGCCGCATAATGGAACTTTGTTTGGTCAGAAACATTATAAACCCAAGATTTAGGCGGATTCATCATTTTCTTTAAGTGTTCAGTAAAGTCACGTTGAATCGTTGATACCGCATGACCTGCCAAACCACTAGTGCTTGGTTCAAAGTCATGTACATAAACAGTTCTCAGTTTCACCATATCTGTCATTTCATTTTGATCTAAGACTGCTAAATCTAAACGTGACATCTCTCTAGCAACAGTTTCTGACTGTGCTTGACGTAAAACTTGAATTCCTAATAAATCTTTTAATGACTTATCGATGCCTGATACTAAAGTTAAATACGCCATATCATCTGCGTAGTGTTTAAAGTTGCTTTCTAACTTGCCCAATCTTTTAGTTAAAGCATGTGCGATATTGATCTTCATGTTAATTCCCCCATAGTTTTAATTTATACACTAAGTTAGTAACTTATACCCTATCAGTCGCAAAATAATATTAAGATTTTATTAGATTGAATACTAATTTAGATTTGTATAACTCAAAATAAAAAAGCGGTACTGATGTACACGCTTTATAGGAATTAGTCATTCATGAATTTCAAGACTTCATCATAGACTTTTTGAGAACGTTCGTTATTTTTGATACGTCTTTTTTGAGATTGAGCCACATACTCCATAGGCACCATGTTAAATTGTTTTTTAAAATTATTCAGGAAGGAACGTTTGCTTGAGTAAGAATATCTTTTCCAAACTTCCTTTGTTTTTTGATTATCTTCACCGTTCAGCAATAGGTATTCTGCCACATTAAAGATTTTCACTTGTTGGACATAATCATTATAGTTAATACGTGCTGCATCTTTAAATACACGTGATAGATAACTGATATTTAAATCAAAGCTTTCAGCAATAGTCGTTAACTTTAACGCTTCATCTGAATGGTGATTAATGTACTCAATAATGTGATTAATTGTTGGATTATTAGTCATATTGAATAAGTAGATATCGAAGTTTTCCAAGTAAACACGTAAGTATCTTACCAGTCGAACAATGGTCGCATTCGCTTTCACAAAATTTGTTTCACATACATAACGTAATGCCTGGATATAATCATTTTTAATGATATGGTGGATTTCAAAATTGCTTTCAACATGATTGATTTCTTTTAAGCAGGCTGGCTTAAAATATACGTAGTGAATTGATAAACAGACTACTTTCCCTACTTTTATCTCCACTTCCATATTTGTGAAATGCGGTTTTTGAACAAAAAGATCTCCTGTTTTATAGGTAAAGTTCTGTGCCCCCTTTTTAACGAAGACTGTGCCTGATAAAACTAAATAAATATTAACGTACTCCTCGCTTTTCGAATTATCTTTTATACAAGACCAACCTTGAAAAATATTGTAACTGTAATCCAAAAATATCCCCCCTAATAAAATGATAATGTGAATGATTTCTCTTAAATATCAATAGAAAAGCAAGTAGTAAAATAGAAGTGTGAAAGAAGTGATGATTGAGGTAGATAATTTTCATAACTGATGAAATTATCCAAAATAAGACTACACCTTTTTATAATAAACTAAATGTTCAGAAAATTGAATGCTTTATTGTAAGTTTTTGTGCTAAAATGTTATATTTTTATCTGTTTCATTCAACCAGAAAGACTCTGGTTCCTTCTTTAAGTATATGTAAAATTACTTTATGATTTCTGTGGATTTCATTAAAAAAATTATTGACGCGTTACACATTCTCCTATATAATAAATCTTGTGTTAAAAAGCTATGGAGAAATACCCAAGTCCGGCTGAAGGGATCGGTCTTGAAAACCGACAGGGGCTTAACGGCTCGCGGGGGTTCGAATCCCTCTTTCTCCGCTACGATAAAGGATGAGATACTGAATAGTGTCTCATCCTTTTTTATTAATCTGATGTAAAAGTTTCATGATGACTTTTACGTTTTCACCCGCTATTGTGTTATAAACTAAATAACAAACATTTAATTCAGAATTACTGAACCCCCACTCTACCGATATAGAATGGGGGTTCTTTTTATGGTGAATCTTTGTCTGCATACTATTGTGATTGTTCAGTCAAAATGTGTAAACACAACGTGACACCCTGATATTAAAAAAGCCGCACTCACTATGAGTACGACTTTTATTTACATATTAATTTTTTCTACGGCGACTGCTTACTAAGAATGCGGCACCGATCAATGCGGCTAATCCGCCTACAAGGATGCTGTTGGATTGTGACTGACCTGTATTTGGTAATGCTTTTTGATGTTGATTAGAAACTGTTTGTTCTGGTTGTGTGGTTCTAGTTGATGAGTCATTTAATGTTTGTGATGAATTCTCTTTATCATTTTGATATATTTGTTCGTTGAAAGTTCGAGAATTAGCTTGGTGTTCATTTGTTGATTCATCAGAAGTGTTGTCATCTTTAGATGTTTGTTGCTCTGGTGTAATTTCGTTATGTTTTTCTACATCTATTGAAGCACTTTCAGAAGATACTACTTCTTGTTTTGTAATCACTTGATGTTTATTTGTATTTTCTGTTTTAATTTCTTGTTTAACTTCGCTGGCAGGAGTTAAATCAACTGATGAAGTTATTTCAGAACCTAACTGCTTAAGAGAAGATTTATCAGTATTTTCTTGATGTGTTTCTTCTGGTTGTACAGTTGCTGTAGCAGATGTTTCCGGTGACATTCCATTCGGAGTTGTTTCAAGAGAAGTTGTTGTATCTTCAGTTACTGCTGGAATTTCAATACTCTCTATGTTGTTTAACTCTGAAATCAAGTTGCCTTTTAATTCTGTTGGTAACTGTGCAATTGCTGTTTGTGCTGATTCTTTTGTTGTCTTTACCTTCTCTTGAACAATCATTAATGATTTTTGTTCTTCTGCCTGTACATGATAATCTGAAAGTACTTTTTCAAGTTCAATTTGAGCTGTATTATTTGTTGATATTGCTTTCTTCAATGCTGCTTCTGCTTCACTTACCCATTGGTCTTGGATGTCGTTTGTGCCATTCGCATTGATGTCATTGATTTCTGGGATGTCGATACCTTTCAATTGTGCTAATAACTCTGGTAAATCGCCTTTTAATTCACTTGGTAATACGTCTACTTTTGTCTCTGCTGTTGCTTTTAATGCTTGTGCTTGTTCTTGAGCTGACGTTAACAATGATTGTTCTTGTGGTGTGATTAAGTTGTCGGAAACCGCCATCTTCAATGCTGATTGTGCTGCTTTATCTGCAAGTTCTGCTGCCTTCACTGCTGCTTCTGCGTCACTTAACCATTGATCTTGGATGTCGTTCGTACCATTCGCATTGATGTCATTGATTTCTGGGATGTCGATACCTTTCAATTGTGCTAATAACTCTGGTAAATCGCCTTTTAATTCACTTGGCAATGCGTCTACTTTTCTTTCTGCTGTTGCTTTTAATGTTTGCGCTTGTTCTTGTGCAGATTTCAATAATGTTTGTTCTTGCGGTGTGATTAAGTTGTCGGAAACTGCCATCTTCAATGCTGATTGCGCTGCTGTATCTGCAAGTTCCGCTTTCTTCACTGCTACTTCTGTGTCACTTAACCATTGATCTTGGATGTCGTTCGTGCCATTCGCATTAGCGTCATTGATTTCTGGGATGTCGATACCTTTCATTTGAGCCAATAATGCTGGTAAATCCCCTTTTAATTCATTTGGCAATGCGTCTACTTTTGTCTCTGCTGTTGCTTTTAATGTTTGCGCTTGTTCTTGTGCAGTTTTTAGTGATGTTTTTTCTTGTGGTGTAATTAATTTATCGGAGACAGTAGAATCAAATAATGTTTGAGCATACTTATCAGCTGACTGTGCCTCTTTTACCGCATCTCTCGCTTCATTAGTTAATGCGTCTACATTATCATCAATGCCGTTTTCATTTTGATCATTAATTGTTGGTAATGTAATACCTTTAAGGAATGCTAAATCATCCGGAAGATTACCTTGTAATGTTAATGGTAATTGATTCACCTTCTCTTTTGCTTGTGCCTTCACATCGTCGTAAATTGCTTGTAATTGTGCTAATTGTTCATATTCTCTTGGTGTAACTAAACTATCTACAGTATTCATTGCTAGTTTTTCTTGAAGTTTAGCATCCATTGCTTGTGCGACTCTGACAAACTCTGTTGCTTCAGTTAATGCAGCATCATCTGTATCTGAAATATTATTGGCATTTTGATCATTAATGGCTGGAACTGTGATGCCTTGAAGTTGTTTTAAACGTGCTTCAAAAGGTGCCTGATATGCTTCTGGTAGTAGATTTACAATTTGTTGTGCTGAATCTTTAGCACCTTCAAACAAGGATTGATGTTGTGACAATGCTTGATGTTCTTGTGGAGTAATCAACCCATTTTCATTTGCTGTATCAAGTTCAGATTGTACATCTTGATTCATTTTTTCAGCTTGTGCCACAAGTACTTCTGCTTGATCAAGTAAGGTATCAATATCATCTGAGATACCGTTATCATTTTGATCATTGATGGTAGGAATAGAGATAGTTTGCATTTGCACTAAAGCATTCATTAATTCATCTTTAACTGCTGTTGGAATCTTACTTTGTTGAATCGTCTCAGTTGCTTGTGCTTTTAGTTTTAATGCATGATTTTGTGATTCAATCAATGTGTCTTGTTCTTGTGGTGTAATTAAGTGATCTGCATTCGCTTTTGTTAAATCACTTTGTGCTGTTTCATGTACAGCTTTTACTGCATTTATTAACTCTTGTAGCGTTTGATCTAATGTATCATCTACATCATTATGGTTGTGATCATTGACTGCTGGTACTTCAATACCTTTTAAAGCATCAAGCATTTTTGAAAGCTCATCTTTTAATGCGTCATCAACTAAAGCGACCTTATCCTCAGCAATATTTCTTTGTGCTAAGAATGCGTGTTGAAGATTTGATAACATATCATGTTCATCATCATTAATGACAGTATTTTCTTGAGCTGTTGCTAATCCAGCTTTCGCAACAGCTTCTGCTGCTTGTGCTGCTTTAAGTGCTTGTAATGCATCACTTATCAATTGGTCTTGCTTATCATCGATACCATTTGTATTTTTATCGTTTACTTCTGGAATGTCGATTGCTTGTAATGCATCTAATTGTGGTTGGAACTCTGGTCTTAAGTTTTCAGCAATCATGTCCACTGCTTTTTGAGCATAGTGTTTCGCTGTCTTCGCATAGTTGACTTGATGATTTAACTCAGACTGTTCATTTGATGTGACTAATTGATCTTGTTGAATTGACTCTAGTTGTTGTTGTGCAACGTTATTGGCACGTTTTGCTTCATCAATTAAATCTTGTACAGCGGCTTTCAATGCATCTGTATGATCATCAATGTGGTTATTATCTTGATCATTGACAGTTGGTAAAGTAATTTCATTAATCGCATCTAATTGTAACTGCAAGTCTTTTTGATACGCTGCTGGTAAAGTATCAATTGCCGCTTGCGCCGCAGCTTTATTAGCTTCTACTAAGTTTTTAGCACCGCTTAATGCTTCTAATTCATTCGGATTGATTAAACCATCTGCTGATGCTTCATCTACTTTAGCTTGTGCTAATTGCGACATATCTTTAGTCGCATTAATTAATTGTTGTGCCTTGTCTATTAATGTATCAATATCATCACGAATACCATTTTGATTTTTATCATTCACAGATGGAATTGAAATTCCTGTTAACGCTTGTACTTTTTCAGGCAGATCTTGTCTGTATTTACTGTCAACTGCTTCAAGCTTTTCTTCAGCTAATGCTTTCTTTTGTTTAAATTCTTCTTGCAACGCATTTAATTGTGTCTGTTCATCAGGGTTTACCACGCCATCTGCTTGAACTTCTTCTAATTTTGATTGTGCAGTTGCTTCAGCTTCTTTAGCTACTTCATAAGCTTTGGCCGCTTCTTCAAACAAACTGTCATCTTTATCTGGCACACCATTATGATTTTCATCGTTGACTTGTGGTGGTCCAATTGGCGTTAACGCATCGAGTTCTGTTTGTAATGTTTTTTTAGTAGGTTCTGATAATAATGCATCTACCAATGCTTGTGCATCAGCTTTTTTACCTTCTGCTAATGCAATCGTTTTTGCTAATTCTGAGCTTTCTTCAGGTGTAATGATATTGTCTTTTTGTATATCATCCATTTGTATCAATGCATTGTTATAAGCTACTTTGGCAGCTTCAACTGCTTCTTTCGCTTTAACAATTGCTTGATCCACGTCATCACGAATCCCGTTCTTATCCTCGTCATTCACTTCAGGAACAGTAATACCTGTTAATGCTGCAAGTTGTTGTGGCAGGCCTTTACGATATGCTTCTTGAATCGCATTAATCTTTTCGTTTGCTAATGCTCTCTTTTGCTCAAAGTTAGCTTGTGCTGCTAATAATGCTTGATGTTCTGTTGTATCAATTAATTCGTTCGGATTCAGTGCTTCAGCTAACATTTGTTTTGCTGCTTGATCTGCGGCTTTGGCATCTTTCAATAAATCTTCCGCTTCTAAAATCAACTTATCTTGATCATCAGGAATGTTATTTTCATTGTTGTCTGTTACTGATGGTACTGTAATACCTGTTAATTTTGCTAAGCGATTCATTAAAAGTTCTTGCATGTTAGTTGGCAAGTCGTTAACTGCCTTGTTAGCTTCTGCTTTGATTGAAGCGGCTTCATCTTCAACTGAAGTTAAATCTGTATTTTCTTTTGGTGTAATCAGTTGGTTAGCTTGTGCTGTTTGTAAGTGTTCTTTTGCTGTCTTATCCGCCGCTTCTGCTTTTTCAACTAATGCTGTTGCTGCTAATAAAGCTGCTTCTTGTTGTGCTTTCAAATCTAAATCATCTGCACGTCCATTATTATCTTTATCATTTACTTCTGGAACTGTGATACCTGTTAATGCTTTTAATTTCCCAGGCAATACACCTTGATATGCTGAATCAACTGCATCTATTGCTTGTTGTGCTGCTGCTTTCTTTTGTTCAAAATCATGTTGTAAGTTTGCTAGTGTCTGATGTTTTTCTGGTGAAATAGCTTGGTTTTCATTTGCTTTTGCTAGTTCATCTTTTGCCAAAGCGTCAGCTTCTATTGCTTTTTCAATTGCTGATTCTGCTGCTTTAACTAAATCATCTTGAATATCTGGAATCATATTGCTGTTGTTGTCATTGATGTCTGGAACATTAATGCCGTCTAATTTCGTTAATTCTTGTTCTAAAGGTGCACGTAATGCTTCAGGTAATGCATTCACTTTTTCTGTTGCGTCTGCTTTTGTTGAAACAGCAGTTTTCTGAGCTTCTGTTAAATCTTGATGTTCTGTTGGATTAATCAACTTATCTTGTGTTGCGTTTGTTAAATCATGTTTTGCTGCTAAATCTGCTGCTTTTGCTTTATCTAAAGATGCTTGTGCTGCTTTAATCAATGTTTCAAGTTCAGCTTGATCGATGTCGTCTGTTTTACCGTTGTTGTCTTTATCATTCACTTCCGGGACTACAATACCATTTAACGCATCAAGTTGTGTTGGTAATTCTTCACGATATTTCTCTTCAATCTGGTTGATTTTATCGTTAGCTGCTTGTTTCTTCGTTGTAAAATCTTGTTGTAGCTTATCTAAGCTGTCGTGTTCTTGTTGATTGATGGCTTTATCAGCTTCTGCTTTAGCTAATTCATCTTTAGCTGATTTATCTGCTGCTTTAGCTTCTTCTATAGAAAGTTTAGCCGCTTCAATCAATGTATCTTGTTCATCTGGGATGTTGTTATCATTGTTGTCATTGATACTTGGTACTGTAATACCTTTTAACTTAGCTAATCTTTCTAATAATGATGTTTGTAATTCTGATGATAATGCTTTAACTGCTGTATCCGCTGTTGCTTTTGTTGTATCTGCATTTTCTTTTGCGACAGTTAAATCTTGATGTTCTTTTTCTTTAATTAAGTTGTCTGCATTGGCTTGTTGTAATTGTGTTTGTGCTGCTTGGTCTGCGGCTTCTGCTTTCTTAACTAAATCTTCTGCGTTTTTCAATGCTGCATCTTGTTGTTCTTTCGCATCTTGATTATCAGGTTTACCATTATTATCTGTGTCATTAACTGCAGGAACTGTAATTCCTTTTAATGCTTCAAGTTGTGTCGGCAAATCACCACGATATTTCTCTTCAATCTGGTTGATTTTATCACTAGCTGCTTTTTTCTTCGTTGTAAAATCTTGTTGTAAGTTTTCTAAGTTGTCGTGCTCTTGTTGATTGATTGCTTTATCTTCTTCAGCTTTAGTTAATTCATCTTTAGCTTTTCGATCTGCCGCTTTAACTGCGGCTAATAAATCTTGAGCTTCTGCGATTAATGTATCTTGTTCATCTGGGATGTTGTTGTTATCAGTATCATTAATAGATGGAATTTCAATACCGTTCAATGCATCAAGCTCATCTAATAAAGGCGCTTGCATGTTTTCTGGAAGTGTTTCTACTAAACCTCTTGCAGTTGAATTTGCTTCGTCAGCTTGATTTTCAACAACATATAATCCCTCTAATTCTTTAAGTGAGATTACATCATCTTGTTTTACTTCAGTTAATTTATCTTGTGCTGTTTTATCAGCAAGTTTTGCTCTCTCTATAGCTGCTTTAGCTTCTGCTAACAATTGATTCGTTTCAGCACGATCAGTAGTATCCGGTTTTCCGTTATTATCATTATCGTTAACATCCGGAACTTCAATTCCTTTTAATGCGTTGATTTGCTGTAATAGCTTATCGTTATACTTCTTATCAACTGCATTAGCTTTCTCTGTTGCTGCTTGTTTTTGAGTTTCAAATTCTTTTTGAAGTTCTGTTAATTTCGCATTTTCTTCTTGATTGATAGCCTGATTTTCTTGTGCTGTTGTTAATTCAGAAACTGCTTTTTTCTCAGCATCTTCAGCTAATTTAATCGCTGCCTCTGCCAACTTGATTAACTCATCTTGAGTGTCTGGGATATCATTTTCATTTTTATCATTAACTTCTGGTACAACAATTCCATTTAAAGAATTCAATCTGTCTAAGAATGATTGTTGTTGTTCTAACGGTAATGTTTTAACTGCTTCTTCTGCTGTTGACTTTGATGATGTTGCAAGTTCTTTTGCAGCGGTTAATTCTGTATGTTCTTGAGGCTTAATTAGGTTGTTTTCTTTTGCTTTTTGTAATTGTGACTGAGCTGTTTGGTCTGCAGTTTCTGCTTTCTTAACTAAGTCTTCAACATTACCTAAAGCTGCTGTGAGTTGTTCCTTTTCATCTTGTTCGTCTGGTTTACCATTGTTGTTCTTGTCATTTACTACAGGAACTGCAATACCCACAAGCTTATTCAATTTTTCAATTAAAGGAGATTGATATTTCTCATTAACTTCTTTAATTTTTGCTTCTGCTGCTTTTTTCTTAGTTTCAAATTCTTTTTGAAGTGCTGATAAATTATCATGTTCAGTTGGAGAAATCGCATTGTTTTCATTGGCTGTTTCTAGTGTTGATTTCGCTTTGCTTTCAGCCTCTTGTGCTTCTTTTAACAGTTGCTCAGCTTCTGCTATCAACTTATCTTGATCGTCAGAGATTGAATTGTTATTCTCATCATTTACTTTTGGTAAGACAATTTCAGTTAATTGATCTAATTCTTGTTGTAATGTTGCTTTTAAACGTTCAGGCAATTGATTCACTTTTGCTTGCGCATCATTTTTCTTAGTTGTTGCTGTTTGAATTTCATTTTGTAAACCGTCTATTTCATTTTTGCTTACAAGTTGGTCGGCAGCGATTGTTTGAGCTGTTGTTTTTGCTTGGGCATGCGCTTTTTTAGCTTCTTCAACCGAAGCGGTTGCTTCTGCCATAATTTGCTTATCAATTTCTTTTTTAAGTTCATCAGAGAGTTTTAATGCAACGGTTTGATAATCTGTTGTTAGGTTTTCAATATGCTTTGTCCCATTATCAAATGACCATTTCACAGGAACATTTAATACATTACCATCGTAATACGTTTTTAACTTTGTCCATTTTTCTGAATTTGTGCTGATATCTTCAGTTGTTAAACTATGTTTCAAAGTGATTGAAGGCGTATAAGTTTTGTCGTAGAAGTTTTGTTGTTTTAATGCAGTGTTGCTATTAGTTAGAACTACTTTGTTTGTATTATTTTGAGTAGCAGTAAAGTAGTTTGTATTAGGTTGTACATTCGCTACGATGTCTTGAGGAAATTCTGCTGTCATTTCAATTTTACTTGGCAAAGTTGCTGTTTGGTGAACTTCTCTTGTTGGAATATATTGTGTGATTGTAACCTTCGCATCATCGTTACCTGTCGGATTATCGACTTGAACTGTATAAGGTTGTACCGGTACTAATAAGATACCTTTTACATGAAACGCTGTACCTGATACATTTCTTCCAGTCATACTATAAGTCAATTCACTCTTATCTTTGAAAGTAGCAGTTACTCTATTTGGATAATCTTCAACAGGACCTTTTGGATGTTCACCTGTAGAAATAATAATTTTGTTGTCTTTTAACTCTAAATTAGCTGTTGCCTCTGAATGAGTTTTATTACTAATATACAGTTCGTTGATTTCGTTTCGATTAAAAGTGACAGACTTTCTAACATCTACTTCTTTATTTCGATCATAATCATCAAGGTCATAAATATTTAATAATCCACTTACAGGGTGAAGTGTATCATTAAGATTCTTTAAACCTTCTATAACAGAAGTAATAGACGTACCATTAGATATTTTATTATAAAAACCGTCTAGTTTTGTCTTATCGATATTAGACATGAATTTAATGTTAGCTGTTGCACCGCCCCCATCTTGAGAAGTCATTGATAACATATCTCGACCTGATGTGAAGAAATATCTTATATTTGTTGGAAACTTTTTAGATGGTGGATCCATTTTGACATGTACCAAGGCATCTACTTTATGACCATTCGCTGTACCTACATTATTGATATATACATAAGCTTCAGGTTGTTTATCATCGAGTTTAATGTAATCACCAAAGTAGGCGTGAATACCGCCACCATTTGTAATTGTAGTTTTTGTACTTGTCACTGTTTCTTTGTTTGTCAGGAAAGAATAAGATTTACTGTCATAATCTTTAAATTTAGGTGAAAAATCAATATAATCTGGGGCCACTGTTTGTCCTGGATTCGCTACCTTCTTCACTAGATTACTGCTATTATAATCAATGATTTTTCCATTGTACGTTTCATTATTGACGGGTGCTTTAACTTGTTCAACTGGTGGGTCTGTGTCTAATGAACGCTTTGTACGTGTATGAGTCGATGGAGCTGATTCTGTTGTTGGTTCAATCGTTGGTGTAGATTCTGGAGTTGTTTCTTTTTCTGTTGATTTTGTTTCTTCTGGTTGTGGTGCTTGTTCTGTAGTTGTCGGTGCTTCTCATGTTGTTTGGTTTAATTCCGGATTATGAGAAGCAGTATTTTCAGAGGCAGGAGCTTCTGTTGTTACAGGTGGTGTAACGACTGCTGTTGTTTGTGTCTCTTGAGTTGGTTGAGACGTTGTGTCTGAGTTAGGTTTTGGTGATTCAGACTGAGTTTGAGTGGTGTCTGTACTAGATGTTTGTTCTTCTGCTGCTTGGGCGTCATGGCTGAGGCCAAACATGAGTGTTGCTCCTACAAGGATAGAAGCGGTTCCTACCGTAAATTTACGGATAGAGTACTTGTTTTGCTTATTAGGCAAAAAATCAAGTCTACGATTGGGTTGTTTCATTGCTGTTCCTCCGATGTGTCTTTGTCTATATGCTGAGTGTTCTTTTCTAAAAAATCATTTGCTGACATCCTCTTTTTAAGAGAACAAAATTTATATTAACTGATTTTTTTCGAAAATAAATAGACATCAAAGGAATAGTAAAAAAAGTGCATGCCAAAAGTAAAAAAAGTGTAAGCGATGAATATTAATTAAAATCTTAGTTGTTTACCATTTCTAAATAGGCCAAAGCTTCTCTATAAATCAATTCGGATATCATATTTTCTGCCCGTTTATAGTATTGGGCTTGGTTAATAAATTCTTTGGGACTCATATGAAATTGGTTTTTAAAGTTTTTAAGATATGTACGGTAACTCGCAAAATTATACTCTTTCCAAAGCTCATTCTCATTACCTCGAATAAGTAATTCTTCGGCTAATTTATAAAGTTTGAGACGTCTTACATATTCATTAAACCCTATCTGCATTTCTTCTTTGAACTTCCTTGAAAGAAAGCTGCTATTTACATAAATCACTTGTGCTACATCGCTCAACTTTAATGGTGCTTTAAAATTATGATTAACATGCGAGACAGCTTTCAACACATTCTCATTTGTAGTGAAATTAAAAATGTAGCTTTCACTTTCACTGTAATATATGTGCAGATAGTTAATAAGCTTGATGATATTGATATCTGCCATAAATAAATCTTCTTCATACATAAAACGAATGTAGTTCATAAATGCCTTTTTCATACTCAGTTGTGTTTGATCGGTTTTAGTGATGTTGCGCGCATTTCTTAAATAATATTTATTAAAGTGCACTTTGTTGATAGAAAGGCAAACAATACTGCCATTGATACTTTGGATTTGTGAATATTTCATTTCTGGTGTTGTGACAAAGATATCACCAGCACCATATTCTAATTCAATTTCGTCTATGGTTACTTTTGCTAAACCGCTTATCACAAAGTACACAGTAATGTATTGGTTATCGTGCATTAAGTCAAAATTACATACGGATGAAGTAAAAATATTGTAGGTATAGTCCATCATTGATTCTCCTATCGAGTCATTAAAATTAAGAAAAAGTGCTAAAAAAATGGATTAAAAAGTGATAGTTAGAAGTGAATTAAAAGTGTCGAAACAAACTAGAAAATGTTTGTATTAGGAATTAAAAAGGGAGCTCTTATGAGAGTTAACTTTGTTTATCATAGCTTATTAATCGTAAAAGTTGAATACTTTTTTCTAAATTCAATTGTACTTAATTACAAAATCGGGGATTTCCCTATATGTATAAAAAAGACCGCACCCAATAAAGTGTACGGTCTAAAAACTACTTATGATTTAGTTTTATTTGTTTTCATCGTGATGACGACGTCTTCTGAATAACAAGATTGAGCCAAGGGCTGCGAATAATCCGCCAAATAATAAACCACTATTTGTAGTTTCTTTACCTGTATCTGGTAAAGCTTTAGCTGTTGATTTTGCTTTTTCAGCTGTTTTATTTGAAGGTTTATCTTTCACTTTTGATACTTCAACGTTAGAAGCTTTATGGTTTGTATTAATAGTACTTGTTACATTTACATCAGATTTTGGTGTTTTAATTTTTTCTTTATTCGGAACAGGTGCAACTTCTTTGTCGCCTACAACAATTGCAGTAGATGTTTTAGAAACATTGCCTGCTTCGTCAATAGCGACTGCAGTTACTTTATCTCCATCTTTCAACGTTACATTAGAAGGAACATCCACTGACCATGTACCATCTTGTCCAACTTTAACTGTAACTGTTGTGCCATCAGGGAACGTTACATTAACAGTTGTACCTGGTTCAGCAGTACCTGTAACTACTTTGTCTCCAGTATGAATACCATTCACAACTGGTGCTTCTGGAGCAACTGTATCTTTGACTGATGTTACTGTTTCTTTTGAAACATTTCCTGCTTCATCAGTAATAACTGCTTTTACAGTGTCTCCATCTTTCAATGTTACATTTGTTGGAACATCTACTTTCCAATTACCATCTTTATCTACTTTAGTTGTTACGGTAGATTCGTCTGGGAATGTCACTGTTACAGTTGTACCTGGTTCATTGCCAGTACCTGTGACAGTTCTATCACCTGCTTCAATAGGGTTCACGACTGGTGCTTCTGGTGCAATTGAATCATGGACTGTGACATCAACAGTAACATTTTCTGTTGAACCATCTGGATATGTTACTTTAACTGTAACTGTCACAACATCTCCTTCAGTAGCATTTTCTGGTACTGTCACTGTAATTTTACCAGTATCAGGATTTACTGTGACTGTCCAATCTTTATCCACTCCTGATTCGTTCGGAATTTCAAAGTGTGTGCCAGTTGGAACATCATCTTTCACTTGAGGAATTTCAATTGATACTCCAGGGTTCACTTGGACATCGTTATAACCAGGATTATATACATCAGCATCTGGTTGTGGATGAACAGTAATTGTCACATTAATATAATCTTTTGTGCCATCAGGATAAGTGACTGTAACAGGTACATCATAGTTGCCTGGAATTGAACCGCTTGGGATTAATGATGGATCATCCACTGTCACTTTATATGGTTTTTCAGTATCAGGGTAACCTGGAACAGTTACTTTACCTACAATTTCATCAATCGTTGTATGACTGCCATATGGTTTTTCAATTGGTTCAGCTGTTGGTTCATATACATCTGAATCTTTCGGACCAACAACAACTTTCACAATAATATGGTCAGTTGAACCATCCGGATATGTGACTGTAACCGGAACATCATATACACCTGGTGTTTGACCATTAGGTAATACAGATGGGTCATCTACGGTAACTTTATAAGGATTATCCACTTTAGAATAGCCTGGTACAGTTACTCTTGAAACAACATCATCAATTGTAGTTGGTGTACCATATGGTTTTTCCACTTTTCCAGCAACTGGTTCAAAGACATCTGAATCTTTCGGACCAACGACTACTTTCACAGATACATGATCTTTTGTACCGTCTGGATAAGTGACTGTGACTGGTACTTCATATTCACCCGGAACTTTGCCATCAGGAATTAGCGTTGGGTTATCTACGGTAATTTTTGGTTGGTTACCTTCTGTTGGATAACCTGGTACAGTTACTTGATTAACAATTTCACTTTCTGTTGTTGGTTGGTTATATGGTTTTTCAATATCTTTTGATACTGGTTCATATTTATCATTTTCCGGTTGTGGATTAACCGTAACTTTAACTGTTACATGGTCTTTTGTGCCATCTGGATATGTCACTGTGACTGGTACTTCATATTCACCCGGAACTTTGCCATCAGGAATTAGCGTTGGGTTATCTACGGTAACTTTTGGTTGGTTACCTTCTGTTGGATAACCAGGTACAGTTACTTGATTAACAATTTCGCTTTCTGTTGTTGGTTGATTATATGGTTTTTCAATATCTTTTGATACTGGTTCATATTTATCATTTTCTGGTTGTGGATTAACCGTAACTTTAACTGTTACATGGTCTATCGAACCATCTGGGTATGTGACTGTAACCGGAACATCGTATACACCTGGTGTGTTTCCATTAGGTAATACAGATGGGTTGTCTACGGTAACTTTATAAGGATTATCCACTTTAGAATAACCAGGTACAGTTACTTTTGAAACAACATCATCAATTGTAGTTGGTGTACCATATGGTTTTTCTACTTTTCCAGCAACTGGTTCAAAGACATCTGAATCTTTCGGACCAATGACTACTTTCACAGATACATGATCTTTTGTGCCATCTGGATAAGTCACTGTTACTGGTACTTCATATTCACCCGGAGTTTTACCATCTGGGATTAACGTTGGATTATCTACGGTAACTTTTGGTTGGTTACCTTCTGTTGGGTAACCAGGTACAGTTACTTTTGAAACAACATCATCAATTGTAGTTGGTGCACCATATGGTTTTTCTACTTTTCCAGCAACTGGTTCAAAGACATCCGAATCTTTCGGACCAACGACTACTTTCACAGATACATGATCTTTTGTACCGTCTGGATATGTCACTGTAACTGGTACTTCATATTCACCCGGAACTTTGCCATCAGGAATTAGCGTTGGGTTGTCTACGGTAACTTTTGGTTGGTTACCTTCTGTTGGGTAACCAGGTACAGTTACTTGATTAACAATTTCGCTTTCTGTTGTTGGTTGATTATATGGTTTTTCAATATCTTTTGATACTGGTTCATATTTATCATTTTCCGGTTGTGGTGTTACAACAACTTTAACTGTTACATGATCTTTTGTACCGTCTGGATAAGTAACCGTTACTGGTACTTCAAAGACCCCTGATGTGCTTCCATTAGGTACTTTCGTTGGGTCATCAATTGTAACTACAACTTTACCACCATCTGTTGGGAAGTTTGGAACAGTTACTTTACCAATAACTTCTTCTGAAGTAGTTGGTGTGCCATATGGTTTTGTGATTTCTTCCACTACCGGTTCATATACATCTGAATCTTTTGGTTCTACTGTAACTTTGACTGTTGTGTGATCTTTCGTACCGTCTGGATAAGTGACTGTTACTGGAATTTCGAATGTACCCGGTGTTTGACCGTTCGGAACTTTAGTTGGGTCATCCACTGTTACTACCGGTGTGCCTTTATCCGCTGGGTAGTTCGGTACTGTAACTTTATCTTTAACTTCTTGTTCTGTAGTACCTTGACCGAATGGTTTCTCAATCGGTTTCACTATTGGTTCGTAAGTGTCTGAGTCTTTCGGATTTACTGTTACTTTCACTACCACATGGTCTTTTGTGCCATCTGGATATGTCACTGTCACTGGAACTTCAAACTCACCGCTTGTTTTACCGTCAGGTACTTTCGTTGTATCCACTGTGATTACAGGTTGGTCGCCGTCTTTAGGGAAGTCTGGAATACTTACTTTTCCTTTGACTTCGTCTTCAGTAGTCGGTGTGCCATAAGATTTTGTGATTTCTTCCACTACTGGTTCATATACATCTGAATCTTTTGGTTCTACTGTAACTTTCACAGTTATTGTATCAGTTGTTTTATCTGGGTAAGTGACTGTAACTGGAACTTCGAACTCACCACTCGTTTTACCGTCAGGTACTTTCGTTGTATCTACACTAATAACTGGTTGGTCGCCGTCTTTAGGGAAGTCTGGAACGCTTACTTTACCTTTGATTTCGTCTTCAGTAGTTGGAGTTCCATATGGTTTTGTGATTTCTCCTGCAATCGGTTCGTATTTATCATTTTGTGGTTGCGGAGTCACTGTAACTTTGACTATTACGTGGTCTTTCGTACCATCTGGATAAGTGACGGTTACTGGAACTTCGAATGTTCCTGGTGTTTGACCGTTCGGAACCTTAGTTGGATCATCCACTGTTACTACTGGTGTGCCTTTGTCCGCTGGGAAATTAGGGACTGTGACTTTATCTTTAACTTCTTGTTCTGTTGTTCCTTGACCAAATGGTTTTTCAATCGGTTTCACTGTTGGTTCGTAAGTGTCTGATTCTTTCGGTTCTACTGTTACTTTCACTACCATATGATCTTTTGTGCCATCTGGATATGTCACTGTCACTGGAACTTCGAATGTTCCTGGTGTTTGTCCATCTGGAACTTGAGCAGAATCATCCACTGTGACTGTTGGGGTACCTTTGTCAGCAGGGAAGTTAGGGACTGTGACTTTGTCTTTAACCTCTTGTTCAGTTGTTCCTTGACCAAATGGTTTTGTGATTGGTTGTGTTACCGGTTCATAAGTGTCTGAATCTTTCGGACCTACTGTTACTTTCACATTCACAACATCAGTTGTTTTGTCTGGATAAGTGACTGTCACTGGAACTTCGAACTCACCACTTGTTTTACCGTCAGGCGCTTTCGTTGTATCCACTGTGATTACAGGTTGATTGCCTTCTTTAGGGAAGTCTGGAATACTTACTTTTCCTTTGACTTCGTCTTCGGTAGTCGGTGTACCGTATGGTTTTACGACTTCTCCTGCAATCGGTTCGTATTTATCATTTTGCGGTTGTGGAGTCACTGTAACTTTAACTGTTACGTGATCTTTCGTACCGTCTGGATAAGTGACTGCCACTGGAACTTCGAACTCGCCGCTTGTTTTACCGTCAGGTACTTTAGTTGTATCTACAGTAATAACCGGTTGGTCGCCTTCTTTAGGGAAGTCTGGAATACTTACTTTTCCTTTGACTTCGTCTTCAGTAGTCGCACTACCATATGGTTTTACGATTTCTCCCGCAGTCGGTTCATATTTAGCATTTTGCGGTTGTGGAGTCACTGTAACTTTGACTGTTACATGGTCTTTTGTGCCATCTGGATAAGTGACTGTCACTGGGACATCCAATTCACCCGGTGTTTGACCGTTCGGAACCTTAGTTAGATCATCCACTGTGACTACCGGTGTGCCTTTATCCGCTGGGAAGTTAGGAACTGTGACTTTATCCTTCACTTCTTCTTCAGTTGTTCCTTGACCAAATGGTTTTTCAATCGGTTGAGTTATTGGTTCGTAAGTGTCTGAGTCTTTCGGTCCTACTGTTACTTTCACATTTACTGTATCCGTTGTTTTGTCTGGGTAAGTGACGGTTACTGGAACTTCGAACTCGCCGCTTGTTTTACCATCAGGTACTTTCGTTGTGTCAACCGTAATAACTGGTTGATCTCCTTCTTCAGGGAAATCCGGAACGCTTACTTTACCTTTGATTTCATCTTCAGTAGTCGGAGTTCCGTATGGTTTTATGATTTCTCCTGCAGTCGGTTCGTATTTTTTATTTTGCGGTTGCGGAGTCACTGTAACTTTAACAATCACGTGATCTTTCGTACCATCTGGATAAGTCACTGTTACAGGGACATCCACTGTTCCTGGTGTTTGACCATTAGGAATTTGGGCTGGGTCATCCACTGTTACTACTGGTGTGCCTTTATCCGCTGGGAAGTTCGGCACTGTCACTTTGTCTTTAACCTCTTGTTCAGTTGTTCCTTGCCCAAATGGTTTTGTGATTGGTTGAACTGTTGGTTCATAAGTGTCTGAATCTTTCGGACCTACTGTTACTTTCACATTCACAACATCGGTTGTTTTATCTGGATAAGTAACTGTCACCGGCACTTCAAATTCTCCACTTGTTTTGCCATCTGGAATTTTTGTTTCATCTACTGTCACTGTGAATGGTTGACCGTTTTCTGGATATCCTGGGACAGTAACTTTTTCTTTCACTTCATCAGGTGTTGTTGTTTCACCGTAATGTTTAGTTACTTCTCCTGCTTTAGGATCGTATTTTACGTTTTCTGGTTGGTCACCTACAGTCACTTTAACTACCACGTGATCTTTTGTACCATCTGGATATGTTACTGTCACTGGAACATCAAATACCCCATGAGTATTTCCATCAGGCAATTTAGTTGGTTCATCCACTGTTACTACTGGTGTGCCTTTATCCGCTGGGAAGTTAGGAACTGTAACTTTATCTTTTACTTCTTGTTCTGTTGTTCCTTGACCAAATGGTTTTGTAATGTTTTCAAATTTAGGTTCATAAGTGTCTGAATCTTTTGGTCCAACAGTAACTTTTACAATTACTGTATCCGTTGTTTTGTCCGGATAAGTGACTGTCACTGGAACTTCGAACTCGCCACTTGTTTTACCGTCAGGTACTTTCGTTGTGTCAACCGTAATAACTGGTTGGTCACCTTCTTTAGGGAAGTCTGGAACGCTTACTTTGCCTTTGACTTCACCCGCTGTAGTTGGAGTTCCGTATGGTTTTGTGATTTCTCCCGCAGTCGGTTCATATTTATCATTTTGCGGTTGCGGAGTCACTGTAACTTTGACTGTTACGTGATCTTTAGTGCCATCTGGATATGTTACTGTCACCGGAACATCGAATTCACCCGGTGTTTGACCGTTCGGAACCTTAGTTGGGTCATCTACTGTTACTACTGGTGTACCTTTATCCGCTGGGAAGTTTGGTACTGTAACTTTATCTTTCACTTCTTGTTCTGTTGTGCCTTGACCAAATGGTTTTGTGATTGGTTGAACTGTTGGTTCATAAATGTCTGAATCTTTTTGTCCAATAGTGACTTTCACATTAACAGTGTCTGTTGTTTTATCTGGATAAGTAACTGTCACTGGAACTTCGAATTCACCTGGTGTTTGACCGTCAGGTACTTTTGTTGTATCCACTATGATTACAGGTTGATCGCCTTCTTTAGGGAAGTTCGGAACACTCACTTTACCTTTGACTTCGTCTTCAGTAGTTGGAGTTCCGTATGGTTTTACGATTTCTCCCGCTGTTGGTTCATATATATCTTTTTGAGGTTGATCGCCTACAGTGACTTTAACTGTTACTTTGTCTATTGTTTTGTCTGGATAAGTAACCGTAACTGGAACATCAAATGTGCCATGTGTATTTCCATCAGGTAATTTAGTTGGGTCATCCACTGTTACCACTGGTGTGCCTTTATCATTTGGGAAGTTCGGTACTGTAACTTTATCTTTCACTTCTTGTTCTGTTGTGCCTTGACCGTATGGTTTTGTGATTGGTTGTGTTACCGGTTCATAAGTGTCTGAATCTTTCGGACCTACTGTTACTTTCACATTCACTGTATCTGTTGTGTTGTCTGGATAAGTAACTGTCACTGGAACTTCGAATTCACCTGGTGTTTGACCGTCAGGTATTTTAGTTGTGTCAACCGTAATAACTGGTTGGTCACCTTCTTTAGGGAAGTCCGGAACACTCACTTTACCTTTGACTTCGTCTTCAGTAGTCGCGCTACCATATGGTTTTGTGATTTCTTCCGCTGTTGGTTCATATATATCTTTTTGAGGTTGATCGCCTACAGTGACTTTAACTGTTACTTTGTCTGTTGTTTTGTCCGGATAAGTAACCGTAACTGGAACATCAAATACGCCATGAGTATTTCCATCAGGTAATTTCGTTGGATCGTCAACTGTTACTACCGGTGTTCCTTTATCTGTTGGGAAGTTTGGTACTGTTACTTTGTCTTTAACTTCTTGTTCTGTTGTGCCTTGACCGTATGGTTTTGTGATTGGTTGAGTTGTTGGCTCATACGTATCTGAATCTTTCGGTCCAGTTGTAACTTTTACATTGACAATATCTGTTGTGTTGTCTGGATATGTCACTGTGACTGGAACTTCTACTTCTCCTGGCGTTTGACCATCTGGAATTTTTGTTTCATCTACTGTCACTGTATATGGTTGACCATTTTCTGGGTAACCTGGAACAGTCACTTTTGATTTCACTTCATCTGGTATTGCTTTATCGCCGAAATGTTTAATGATTTCTCCGGCTTTAGGATCGTATTTCACGTTATCCGGTTGTTCGCCTACAGTAACTTTAACTGTGACTTTATCTGTTGTTTTATCTGGGTAAGTAACTGTTACAGGAACATCAAATACGCCAGGTGTTTGACCATTTGGTACTTTTGTTTCGTCATCGATAGTAATAACTGGTTGAGTACCTTCTTTAGGGAAGTTAGGAATTGTAACATTTCCTTTAACCTCATCTTCTGAAGTTGGTGTACCAAAAGGTTTTACTATTGGTTGTGTTGTTGGCTCATACGTAACTGAATCTTTCGGTCCAACTGTTACTTTAACTTTCACAACATCTGTTGATTTATCTGGATATGTTACTGTAACTGGAACTTCAAATTCTCCACTTGTTTGACCATCTGGTACTTTACTTGTGTCCACAGTAATAACTGGTTGAGTGCCTTCTTCAGGGAAGTTCGGAACACTTACTTTACCTTTGACTTCGTCTTCAGTTGTAGGTGTACCATATGGTTTGTTAATCTCTCCTGTAGTTGGTTCATAAACATTTGAATCTTTTGGTCCTGTTGTCACTTTTACATTGATAACATCCGTTGTTTTGTCCGGATATGTCACTGTGACTGGAACTTCTGCTTCTCCTGGTGTTTGGCCATCAGGAATTTTCGTTTCATCTACCGTTACTGTATATGGTTGACCATTTTCTGGGTAACCTGGAACAGTTACTTTTGATTTCACTTCATCCGGTGTTGCTTTTTCACCAAAGTGTTTGTTAATCTCTCCTGCTTTAGGATCATATTTTACATTATCCGGTTGTTCACCGACTGTTACTTTAACTGTGACTTTATCTGTTGTTTTGTCTGGGTAAGTGACTGTTACAGGAACATCAAATACGCCAGGTGTTTGACCGTTCGGAATCTTAGTTGGATCATCCACCGTTACCACTGGTGTACCTTTATCCGTTGGGAAATCTGGTACTGTGACTTTATCTTTTACTTCTTGTTCTGTTGTATTTTGACCAAATGGTTTTGTGATATTTTCAAATTTTGGTTCGTAAGTGTCTGAGTCTTTCGGTCCAACAGTGACTTTCACATTAACTGTGTCTGTTGTTTTGTCTGGATAAGTTACTGTAACTGGTACTTCAAATTCTCCACTCGTTTTACCATTAGGTACTTTCGTTGTGTCAACACTAATAACTGGTTGAACACCTTCTTTAGGGAAGTTCGGAACACTCACTTTTCCTTTGACTTCATCTTCAGTAGTCGGTGTACCATATGGTTTTGTGATTTCTCCTGCAGTCGGTTCATATTTATCTTTTTGTGGCTGTTCCCCTACTGTTACCGGAACTTTCACATGGTCTTTTGTGCCATCTGGATATGTCACTGTCACAGGGACTTCTACTGTTCCTGGTGTTTGGCCGTTTGGAATTTGTGCTGGATTATCGACTGTGATTGTCGGTGTTCCTTTTTCCACTGGGAAGTTTGGAACTGTAACTTTATCTTTGACTTCTTGTTCTGTTGTATTTTGACCGTATGGTTTTTTAATTGATTGAACTGTTGGTTCATAAGTGTCTGAATCTTTCGGACCTACTGTTACTTTCACAATCACTGTATCTGTTGTTTTATCTGGATAAGTTACTGTTACCGGCACTTCAAATTTTCCGCTTGTTTTGCCGTTTGGTAAGTTGTTTGTATCTACAGTAATAACTGGTTGGTCCCCTTCTTTAGGGAAGTTTGGAATACTTACTTTACCTTTGACTTCTTCCGCTGTAGTCGGTGTACCATATGGTTTTGTGATTGGTTGTGTTGTTGGCTCATACGTATCTGAGTCTTTCGGTCCAGTTGTCACTTTCACGTTTACAACATCTGTTGTTTTGTCCGGATATGTGACTGTAACCGGAACTTCTACCTCTCCTGGTGTTTGACCATCTGGAATTTTCGATTCATCTACTGACACTGTATATGGTTGGCCATTTTCTGGATATCCCGGAACAGTTACTTTTGATTTCACTTCATCCGGTGTTGCTTTTTCACCGAAATGTTTAGTAATTTCTCCTGTTGTTGGTTGGTACGTATCCGAATCTTTTGGTCCGACTGTGACTTTCACATTCACTGTGTCTGTTGTTTTATCTGGGTATGTGACTGTGACAGGAACTTGGAATACACCACTAGTTTGACCATTTGGTAATTTTGTTGGATCAGCTATTGTTACTACAGGTGTGCCTTTTTCTTTAGGGAAGTCAGGAACGCTTACTTTGCCTTGAACTTCTTCCGCAGTTGTTGGTGTTCCGTAAGATTTTGTGATTTCTCCCACTGTTGGTTCGTATTTATCTTTTTGTGGTTGTTCTCCTACAGTTACCGGAACTGTCACATGATCTTTTGTACCATCTGGATACGTCACGGTTACAGGGACTTCTACTGTTCCTGGTGTTTGCCCATTTGGAATTTGGGCTGGGTTATCAACTGTGACTGTTGGTGTTCCTTTTTCTTCAGGAAAATCTGGAACACTTACTTTGCCTTTGACTTCTTCTTCAGTAGTCGGAGTTCCATAAGGTTTTGTGATTTCTCCCACTGTTGGTTCGTATTTATCTTTTTGTGGTTGTTCTCCTACAGTCACTGGAACTTTCACATTGTCTTTTGTGCCATCTGGATATGTCACGGTTACTGAGACATCCACTGTTCCTGGTGTTTGGCCATTTGGAATTTGGGCTGGATTATCGACTGTGACTGTTGGTGTTCCTTTTTCTTTAGGAAAATCTGGAACACTTACTTTGCCTTTGACTTCTTCTTCAGTAGTCGGAGTTCCATAAGGTTTTGTGATTTCTCCCACTGTTGGTTCGTATTTATCTTTTTGTGGTTGTTCTCCTACAGTTACCGGAACTTTTACATTGTCTTTTGTGCCATCTGGATATGTCACGGTTACTGGGACATCCACTGTTCCTGGTGTTTGGCCATTTGGTAATTTACTTGTATCTACTGTGATTACAGGTTGAGTGCCTTCTTTAGGGAAATCTGGAACACTTACTTTGCCTTTGACTTCTTCTTCAGTAGTCGGAGTTCCATAAGGTTTTGTGATTTCTCCTGTTGCCGGTTCATATTTATCTTTTTGTGGTTGTTCTCCTATAGTCACCGGAACTGTCACATGATCTTTTGTACCATCTGGATACGTTACGGTTACAGGGACATCTACTGTTCCTGGTGTTTGGCCGTTTGGAATTTGGCCTGGATTATCAACTGTGATTGTTGGTGTGCCTTTTTCCACTGGGAAGTTTGGTACTGTGACTTTGGCTTTAATCTCTTGTTCGGTTGTGCCTTGACCAAATGGTTTCGTAATTGAACCTGTTGTTGGTTGGTACGTATCTGAGTCTTTCGGTCCGACTGTGACTTTCACATTCACTGTATCTGTTGTTTTATCTGGATATGTGACTGTGACAGGCACTTGGAATACGCCACTTGTTTGGCCGTTTGGTAAGTTGTTTGTATCTACAGTAATTACTGGTTGTTCACCTGTTTTAGGGAAGTCAGGAACACTTACTTTACCTTGGACTTCTTCTTCAGTAGTCGGAGTTCCATAAGGTTTTGTGATTTCTCCCGCTGTTGGTTGATATTTATCGTTATCAGGTTGAACTCCTACTGTCACTTTGACATTCACTGTGTCCGTTGTTTTGTCTGGATAAGTCACTGTAACGGGAACTTGGAACTCACCGCTTGTTTGACCATTTGGTAAGTTGTTTGTATCTACAGTAATTACTGGTTGTTCACCTGTTTTAGGGAAGTCAGGAACACTTACTTTACCTTGGACTTCTTCTTCAGTAGTCGGAGTTCCATAAGGTTTTGTGATTTCTCCCGCTGTTGGTTGATATTTATCGTTATCAGGTTGAACTCCTACTGTCACTTTGACATTCACTGTGTCCGTTGTTTTGTCTGGATAAGTCACTGTAACGGGAACTTGGAACTCACCGCTTGTTTGACCATTTGGTAACTTGCTTGTATCAACTGTAATTGTCAGTGTGCCTTTTTCTGCTGGGAAGTTTGGTACTGTGACTTTGGCTTTCACTTCTTGTTCAGTTGTTGCTTGACCATATGGTTTAGTGATTTCTCCTGTTGTTGGTTGGTACGTATCTGAATCTTTTGGTCCTGTAATAACAGGCACGTTAACAACTTCACTTGTACCATCTGGATATGTCACTGTAACAGGTACATTTACCGTACCTGGTATTTGACCATCTGGAATTTTTGAAGTATCCACTGCATAAGTCGGTTGATCCACATTTCCTGGGAAATTAGGAACTGAGACTTTTGATTTCACTTCGTTTTCATCCGTTTTTTGTCCAAATGGTTTATGAATTGCTTCTGTTGTCGGTTGATATTTATCGTTATCAGGTTGTGCTTTTGTGGTAACTGGTACTTCAATCACTTCTGTAGAATTATCAGGATAGTGTACAGTCACTGGTACATTCACTGTACCTGGTGTTTGACCATTTGGAATTTTTGTTTCATCCACTGTATAAGTTGGTTGATTACCACCAGCTGGGAAGTCCGGTACAGATACTTTTCCTTTGATTTCATCAACAGTTGCTTTATGACCGAAGTCTTTTTCAATTGAACCTGCAGTTGGCGTATATTTGTCTTTATCAAGTTGTGCTTTTGTGACTACCGGTACATTAACGTGTGCAACAGAACCATCTGGATACGTAACAGTAACAGGTACTAGAACTTTACCAGGCGTATTTCCATCTGGTAATTTGTCAGGATGATCTATTGTGATTGTTGGTTTTTTAAGATGAGTCGGATATTTAGGGAATGTGACATGACTCATAACATCTTCTTCAGTTGCTGGTTGTCCGAATTCTTTAGTTACTGTTTGTGCTTTTGGTGGATATTTATTAGCTTCTGTTATATGAACAATTACAGATGAACCAGCGATATCGTTACCACCAGAAACAAGTACTGCAGTATAAATATCACCTTCCTGAGCTTCTTTAGGAATAGTAAATCCGCTTACTTGTTCTCCTCGTTTTGGTGTTGTAAAGTCCGGACCTCTATGCACTGTTTGTCCGCTAGGATCTCTCCATTCTATGTGTGTAGGCATTGGTGGTACATCACCATTAGGCAATTTAACATTAACACGACTGCCTGGTGCTGCTGGGTTGTTTGTCGCATTATACGGAACAGTGTGAAGATCAATGGTATCTGATGGACTCAATACTACTGCGAAGTTGACATTCGCCCATTGTTGTACCCCTGAATAAGGTGCTGAAATTGGTGCGAAAGATATGTTTTGGTTTGCTTTTCTAAACTCTGGTGAGGTAAATCCTGAATAAGTTTGGACGAGTTTACCTTTAGTGTTTAAAACAAAACCATAAATATGATCCACATCCAAAGTACCGTTAGGGAATTTAGCTGCGTAAACCCCATTTCCATCAACCACTGAAACAACAGTAGCTGAAATATATTCTGGATGTTCAGTTAATAATCTTTTCGCAGCTGCAGCACGTTCATGTACAGGTACACGTTGTACTTCATTTCTATAAGCTGCTGCGCCTTGTGAAGTTAATGAGCTTAATACAACTTTATAACCCGCTGCAACTCTATCTCCTAAGTTCGGGTTATAGTTAGGACCGGTTGCTGAGTTAGCTCTATCTCCACCTGAACTTTCTATCCAAACTTTACCGCGAACGACATTATAACCATCAATAGCTAATATTTCTGGAAAACTATGGTTACCTTCGCTTGTAATCCATTGATTTTTAGGTTTCGTCATGTAATTACCGACTGGCACTTCAGCCATAAAGATACCTGTACGTCCTATGTTTTTACCTACTACTGGAGTTTGTCCCATATTGTTATCAGTAAATGTGTCTACAAACACACCTGGATAGAAACCACCAGCTTGTCGTAACATTGTTGCTCTGTTGCCGTTAGGTAATGTGAAATCTGGAATTGCAAAACGATATTTTTGTCCTTTAAAAGCTTTATATACATGGTGTTTACCTGTCGCATCTGTCCAACCTTGTCTTAAGTCAAAGGCATAGGCACCTGGACCATCTTGAGCACTATCATCACGGTTTCTATTATGTGTATAAGCACGATAAATTGGTGAGATTGATCCATCTTTATCCATCCATTGTAAATATACTGGTGTATTAACAGGTACTGGTGCTAAACCATTCGTACCTACAGATGGGATACCTTGATCAGCCATCCAAGCACGACCGGAAATCAAGTTAGTTTTACTCAATTCATCTGAACCTGAACGGACATAACCATTTTTAATCGCATCTGCATCAATAATTATTGGTTCAATTGGAAGTGTTACCGCATACTTTACAAAGTCTGGATTATCTGCCACTTGTTCTGCTTCTGTAGTTAAATCTTCACGTACAGCAGGTTTATACCAAGTTTCATATTCATGAGATAATTGATAAAGTAAAGCTTGTTGAATTTCTTCTGGTGTTGCTTGACTATCTAAATTCAATTCTTGAATCAAAGTTTGCGCTTCTTCTATAGAAACACCTGAAGATTGCGCATAAAATTCAGCAGCTGTATTCAAATCTTGAACTTGTTGAATTTCTAAAATAGATTGAGGTACTTCTACTTTAGGTGTTTCAGCTACTTTTTGAACTGCTGTGTTTGTTTCAACTGAGGCTTTTTCTGTCGAAACTTCTTGTGGTTTCGGAGTTGAAGCTGCTTCTTTTTCAACTGTTGGAGCTACAACTTCTTGATTAGCAGAAGTTACTTTTTCTGTTGAAACTTTACTTTCATTTGTTGGTGTTGTTTCAACCTCAGTTTGTAATACTTCTTTTGTTTCATCTGTTTTTGTTGTTTCAGATGATGTAGTTACTGCAGTTTCATTAACAACTGCATCTGCATGATTCACTTCAACATTAGTGTCTTTGTCTGGTGTTGTTGCGTTAACTGTAGATGTGGTTGATGTTTCAGCTGCTTTCGCATCTTGTGTATTCACCCCGAATAGTAAGATAGCTCCTACTAGAATAGAAGCAGTACCTACAGTGAATTTACGAATAGAATATTTGTTTTTTCTATCCGGTTGGAAAGATGCTTTGTTCTTAGATGTGTGTTCATCTTTCAACCTAGACACTCCTTAATTTTAATTTAGGCATGCAAAATAATAACAAGAATAATCCAATTCACCCCTTCTTGCTTTCTTTGAAAATTACAGATTCGAATTCTTCTTATCATTCTACATAGCACCAAATTAATTATATCACTTATCTAATTGTACGTAACAAAAATTTTGGTTCGTTTTCCTTATGTTATTTTATAAAAAATGTCTACCTATGAATTTTGAAGTATAAATAACATCACATAAAAAAGGAATGGATCTCTCCATTCCTAACATGTACTACTTTTAAAATTGTCTTAAATCAATTTAATTTGCCTCATCTTCTTGTTCTTGATCAATCCACTCTAACATGAGGTCAAAATGTCTACCTTCAGGTTCAATATTATCCATATGAGACAAGCTTGAAAATGCGTATAAATCTATCGTGTTTTGAGTGTTTTTTGAAACATAATCTATCGTTGTGTCAATTTCCACTTGTTTATCATCAAAGCCTTGAATGATTAGTGTTTTCGTATTCAATGGTAAACGTGAAATTGGTGATGCCGCATATAATATATCTTCTGACACATCTCCAAAATATTCTTCTGCTGCGTTTCGTCCTAATTCTTTCGCTTTTGTATAAGGCACATCAGTGACAGGTGATAATGCGACAATTCTATCCGCTTCATCTTCATTATTTAATACAAGTTGTCCACCCACGGAATGTCCTATAAGAATTAATGATTCACCTTCACCTACAAATTCAGAATTTCTAAATGTTTGAACTGCTTTTTTAACATCTTCTTCTGGTATAGGCCATTTATGTTCCCCACGACGATATTCAACATTTGCGACGTTATAGCCTTTGTTTGTTAAAACTTCATTCATTTTATCATTTAATGAACGATCAAATTTTTGGCGCCAATAACCGCCATGAACTAACACAAGCCATTTATCAGCATGTTTTCCATTTTTATCATTTGATGCATAAACATCAATTAGTTGTTCTTCATGGTCTCCATAATATAATACTTCCATTGATAATCACTCCTAAGTGAATGTGATTTTCTAGCACTAACTCTTTACCCCCTTTTGTCAGTACCCACACTTCACTGAATTGGCCATACTTATGTATCAATTAATTCTAATTTCTGAATTAATCGCACATAAAATAAGCCGACAAACCTAGAAGATTTGCCGACCATTTAAATGATAGCTATGTTATTATTTTAAACTGTCTTGAATTTTTTTGATTTCATCTTGTTTTAAATCAACAACGATTTCGCCATCTTTAACTTCTTCTTTTAGAGCTTTTTGAGCTTCTTTAGAGTGGTAAAGCGCCGCAACTTTTTTCAATGTTTTATCGTCTTTGTCTTTAGAGTTCACTGCGATAATGTTGATGTATGGTTGTGATGCTTTTGTATCATCTTTTTCTAAGTAGATTGGGTCTTTTTTCGCATCTAAACCTGCTTTAGTTGCCACACCATTGTTAATAACTGAGATATCTACATCATCTAATGCACGTGCTGTTTGTTGTGCATCTACTGCTTTGATATCTAAGTTCTTTTTGTTTTCTTCAATATCTTTAATGCCGCCTTTTAAGCCGAAGTCTTTAGAAAGTTTGATGTAACCTGCTTTTTCTAACAATTTTAATGCACGTGCTTGGTTAGAAACATCGTTTGGAATGATAACTTTCGCACCGTCTTTTAAGTCTTTAATGTCTTTAATCTTTTTAGAATAAATACCTAATGGCGCAAATACTGTTGTACGAATCGGTGTGATTTTTGTACCTTTATTCGCTTTTTCATATTGATCTAAGAATGCAAAGTGTTGGAATGCGTTCATTTCGATATCCCCATCGTTTAGCGCCTTGTTTGGTACGTTGTAATCAGAGAATTGTTTAACTTTCACTGTAATACCATCTTTTTTCGCAAGTTCTGCAACTTTATCCCATACTTTTGTTTCGTTAGATGCTACGCCGACTGTAACTGTTTTACTATCATCTTTCTTCCCGCATGCAGCTAAAAGCACTACAAATGCGATTGCTAATACTAATAATTTCTTCATTCAATGACTTCCCCTTTACTTGTTTAATTTCTACGAATTTTCTTAGCTAATACGTTCCCTAAAGATTGAATCAGCTGAACCATAATAACTAAAATTACTACTGTAATCACAATGACGATTGTGTCGAAACGTTGATAACCATAAGCAAGTGCTAAGTCACCAATACCTCCTCCGCCGACAGCGCCGGCCATAGCAGTTGCTCCGATTAAACCGATAATTGCAGTTGTTAATGCTAAAATCAATGAACCTAATGCTTCAGGTAATAAGAAGTAACGGATAATTTGAAGGGGTGATGCACCCATCGCATTCGCAGCTTCAATCACACCTGAATTCACTTCTAACAATGAGTTCTCAACTAATCTCGCAATATAAGGTGCGACATAAACTGTTAACGGTACGATTGCGGCTGCTGTCCCAATCGAAGTACCTACCACTAATTTTGTGAACGGTACAATCGCAATTAATAAAATAATGAAGGGTACCGAACGCAATACGTTAATGACAGGATTGAGAATGTGATAAATCACTACATTTTCCCAAATGCCATCTTTCTTAGTGACTACAAGCAGTACACCAAGTGGAATCCCGATTAAAGAACCAATTACTAATGAAATGGAGACCATCAATAACGTTTGATACAGCGCCTCCATTAATAGAGACGAATCTAATGTAGATCCAAGCATGTTATACGACCTCCTCAAATTCAATATGATTTTGTTTCATATAGTCAAATGCACGTTGCTTACTTTCATCTGAACCTTTGATACGCAATGTTAAATAACCGACTGAAGTATCTTGAATATCGGACATCGATGCATAAATAACATTTACATCTAAGTTGAAGTCTTTAATCAATGTTTGGATCACTGACAATCCAATTTGCGAACCTTCTAGATACACTTTGACATCCACATAATCCGCATCAGTCGGTAATTGATGAATCATCTTATCACTGATATCTGTACTGATAACTGTAGATACGAAGCTTTTTGCAGTTTTCGTTTTAGGATGGCTGAACACCTCTAACACGCTTCCGATTTCAATAACACAACCTTGTTCCATAACCGCAACTTTATCGCAGATTTGTTGAATCACGCCCATTTCATGGGTAATCAATAAAATCGTAACGTCAAATGTTCGATTGACCTTCTTCAACAATCGCAAGATTGAATCTGTGGTTGCTGGGTCTAACGCACTTGTTGCTTCATCACACAATAGAATTTTAGGATCTGTAACTAAAGCTCTCGCAATCGCAACTCTTTGTTTTTGACCACCCGACAACTCATTAGGATACTGTGAACCTTTATCTCCTAAACCTACGAACTCAAGCATTTCGTCAACTTTCTCTTTTATGTATGACTTTTCCTTACCTTCAAGGATGAGCGGCATCGCAACATTATTGAATACTGTCTTAGAATTTAATAAATTGAAATGCTGGAAAATCATGCCTATATTTTTCTTCACTTTACGCAATTCATTTTTGCTGTATTGATTGATGTCATGACCATCCACAATAATGTTTCCTGATGTCACATTTTCAAGCTTATTGACTAATCGGATTAACGTACTTTTACCAGCGCCACTATACCCGATAACTCCAAATATTTCTTGGCGTTCTACAGTAAAGCTGACATCTTTCAAAGCCTGAATTTCCGTTGAGCGTTTACGGAATGTTTTATTGACATCCTTGAACTCAATCATAGGTAAATCCCCCTTAATAATTTGAAATAAATGAATCTTAACTATTTTGAGATAATTTTATAAAAAGAAAATCCCGAGGACTGATGAAACAAGTCCACGGGATACATATATCGGCTCGTCTCATCTTCACAGTGTTTCACTGTAGGAATTGGCACAGTAATTAATCTTCATAATTAATCCTGTTGCCGAGGCTTCGCAGGGCCTGTCCCTCCGCCTCTCTGGATAAGATAGTTTTATTCAATTCATTTATATTCCATATATTACAAACTCTGACAGAAAAAGTCAACATTATTTTTCAGAAATTTAGATAAATTTATTCAATTCAAAAAATCTAAAATAAGAAAGCGATTACATTATCTACAACAAAAAGAACCGAGCCGAAGCCCGGTTCTTAAATACTTAGAACTTAATCTTATTCTTCTTTACGACGTCTTGATCCAAGTACTGTTGTTGCACCTAAACCAGCCATGATTGCACCATAAACTAATGCTGCTGTATCGTCTGAACCTGTTTCAGGTAAAGCTTTAGCTGTTTGTTTAGGTTTTGTTGTTGCTTTAGGTTGTGGTTGTTCTACATTATGATAAACCACTTTATGCGTAGTTTGTTTACCTACGAATTTATGACTATGTTCATTATTTACATCAATGAATCCAGTATGACCATGAGTATCCGATGTTGGTGTACCACTGTTTCCACCAGGTGTAACTGTATCTGGTGTTGATACAGGCACTGTATTCGGTACTGGTACTGTATTTGGTGTTGGCACTGTATTCGGTACCGGCACTGTATTTGGTGTTGGCACTGTGTTCGGTACTGGTACCGGTGTTGGTGTTGGTACTGGTGGTGTCACAGTATTGTGTTGTGCTGGAACTAAAGGAATCATTGGAATCGTTACTTTTGGTGTGTCTGGTTTTCTGCAAGGTACGATAATTCTTGTATTATCTGCACATTGTAATATTACATTACCTTTCACATCATGATTATATCCAATAATCACAATCGCATTACCGTTCACATCACAAGGAATATCAACACGTTGACCATCGCTGAAGATAATCACATTCGTATTATCTTTATCAATGTAGTTATTGATGATATATACCGGTTGTGTTGGTTGAGCGTCTCTTCCATCGCGACCATCTCTGCCGTCACGACCATCTCGACCGTCTCTACCATCTTGGCCTTTTGGAACTGTAATTCTTGAGCCATCGCTGAATTCAATCACTGTATTACCGTTTGGATCTTGACTTGTACCTTTAACAATTACTGAAATACCGTCTTGACCTTTCGGTACTGTAATTGTGTTGCCGTCACTGAATGTCACGACTGTGTTGCCATTCGGATCAATTGTTTGGCCTGTTACTGTGATTGATTTGCCGTCTTTACCATCTCGGCCATCTTTACCACGTTGAACAGTCACTTTAGAGCCATCGCTGAATTCAATTACTGTATTACCGTCTGGATCTTGGCTTGTACCTTTAACTGTCACTGAAGTGCCGTCTTGACCTTTTGGTACTGTAATTGAGTTGCCGTCACTGAATGTCACAACTGTGTTGCCATTCGGATCGATTGTTTGGCCTGTCACTGTGATTGATTTACCGTCTTTTCCATCTCGGCCATCTTTACCACGTTGAACTGTTACTTTAGAGCCATCGCTGAATTCAATCACTGTATTACCATTTGGATCCTGGCTTGTACCTTTAACAGTTACTGAAATACCGTCTTGACCTTTCGGTACTGTAATTGTGTTGCCGTCACTGAATGTCACAACTGTGTTACCGTTTGGATCGATTGTTTGGCCTGTCACTGTGATTGATTTACCGTCTTTGCCATCTCGGCCATCTTTACCACGTTGAACAGTCACTTTAGAGCCATCGCTAAATTCAATTACTGTATTACCTTCTGGATCTTGGCTTGTACCTTTAACTGTCACTGAAGTGCCGTCTTTACCTTTTGGTACTGTAATTGTGTTGCCGTCACTGAATGTCACGACTGTATTGCCGTTTGGATCGATTGTTTGGCCTGTCACTGTGATTGATTTGCCGTCTACTCCATCACGTCCGTCTTTGCCATCTCGGCCATCTTTACCTTTCGCAATTGTAGCTGTTGAACCATCACTGAATTCTACAACTGTATTACCATCTGCGTCCGGATGTGAGTCTTTGACTGTTACTGAAGTTCCGTCTTTACCTTTTGGTACTGTGATTGTATTGCCATCGCTAAATGTCACAACTGTGTTGCCATTCGGATCAATTGTTTGGCCAGTCACTGTGATTGATTTGCCGTCTACTCCGTCACGGCCATCTTTGCCATCGCGACCGTCTTTTCCTTTCGCGATTGTAGTCGTTGAACCATCACTGAATTCCACAACTGTATTACCATCTGCGTCCGGATGTGAGTCTTTGACTGTTACTGAAGTACCATCTTTACCTTTTGGTACTGTGATTGTATTGCCATCGCTAAATGTCACAACTGTGTTGCCATTCGGATCAATTGTTTGACCTGTTACTGTAACTGATTTACCGTCTATACCGTCTTTACCAGGTAAACCTTGATCACCTTTATCGCCTTTCGCAATTGTGACTGAAGTACCATCGCTAAATTCTACAACTGTATTACCGTTAGGATCTTTCGTTGTTGAAACAATAGAGATTGATTTACCATCTTGGCCTTTTGGTACGACAATTTCATGTCCATCACTGAAGACTACTTTCGTATTACCATCTGGTTGAACTGTAGAAGATGTAATTGTGATAGATTGTCCATCTTCACCTTTATCTCCTTTAGCACCTTTAGGTACTACAACTTCGTGTCCATCACTGAATGTCACTTTAACATCGCCATTAGGTAAGTTTTCAGTATTTGTGATAGTAATTGATTTGCCATCTACACCATCTTTACCTTTCGGCACAGTGACTTTAGAACCATCACTGAATTCAATCACTGTATTACCATCTGCATCTGGTTCAGCTTTAGTGATTGTGACTGATTTACCGTCTAATCCTTTAGGAATGTTGATTTCACGACCATCTGAGAAGGTTACTTTAGTAGAGCCGTCAGGTTGTACATCTGTGCCTGTAATAGTCACTGATGTACCGTCTTCACCTTTATCACCTTTGTCTCCTTTAGGGATTGTGACGCTGCTGCCATCACTGAAGTCAACTACTGTGTTGCCATCTGGATCTTTTGTAGTTTTAACTACAGTAACTGATGCACCTGCATCTCCTTTAGCGCCTTTAGGAATAATGATTTCATGTCCGTCACTGAATGTAACTTTGATATCACCGCTTGGTAATGTTTCGTTACCAGTAATAGTCACAGACTTACCATCTACGCCATCTTTCGCTTTCGGAATTGTGACTTTTGTGCCATCGCTAAATGTCACTTCAGTATTGCCATCAGGTGTTTGTGTAGATCCTGTGATTGTTAATGGTTTCGCATCTGCGCCATTTTGACCCGCTTCACCTTGTGCTCCAGTATCACCTTTGTCTCCTTTTTCTCCTTTAGGAATAGTAACTTCTTTACCGTCAGAGAATGTGACTTTTGTATCACCATTTGGTTGTGGTTCTACTTTCGCAACTGTAACTGAATCACCTTTATCGCCTTTATCACCTTTTGCGATTGTGACTGTAGTGCCATCTGAGAAGGTTACTTTCGTATCGCCTTCTGGTGTTTTTTCAGTGCTTTGAACTGTGATAGATTGACCATTTGTGCCGTTTTGACCCGCTTCGCCAGCATCACCTTTATCACCTTTCACACCTTTAGGAACAACAACTTTAGTACCATCACTGAATGTGATTACTGTATTACCATCAGCGTCAGGAGCTGTTTCTTGAACAGTTATAGACTGACCTGCAGCGCCTGCGTCACCTTTTTCACCTTTAGGAATAGTAAGTTCTTTACCATCACTAAATGTGACTTTTGTATCACCATTTGGTTGTGGTTCTACTTTCGCAACTGTGACTGATTGACCTGCTTCGCCAGCGTCGCCTTTTTCGCCTTTAGGGATGACAACTTCGTGTCCATCGCTGAATGTCACTTTCGTTGAACCATCTGGTTGAACAGCTGTTTCAGTAATTGTGATAGATTTTCCATCTACACCATTTTGTCCTGCTTCACCTGTTGCACCAGTATCACCTTTGTCTCCTTTTGGAATCGTTACTTTTGAACCGTCACTAAATGTCACGACTGTATTACCGTCTGCATCTGGTTCAGTTTTTTCAACTGTAATTGATTTACCGTCTTGTGCTTTTGGAATTGTCACTTCATGACCATCAGAGAACACTACTTTCGTGTTGCCATCTGGTTGGACTTCAGATGATTGTACTGTAACGGATTTACCGTCTGCACCATTCGCACCCGTATCACCTTTGTCTCCTTTTTCACCTTTAGGAATAGTAAGCTCTTTACCATCACTAAATGTGACTTTTGTATCGCCATTTTCTTGTGGTTCTACTTTAGCGATTGTGACTGATTGGCCTGCTTCGCCAGCATCGCCTTTTGCGCCTTTAGGGATGACAACTTCATGTCCATCGCTGAATGTCACTTTTGTTGAACCATCTGGTTGAACAGCTGTTTCAGTAATTGTGATAGATTTTCCATCTATACCATTTACGCCGTCTTTCGCTTTTGGAATGACAACTTTTGATCCATCTGAGAAGGTAACTTCTGTATTGCCATCTTTATCAGGTTGAACACTTTGTACAGTGATTGATTTACCGTCTGCACCGTTTTGACCTGCTTCACCTTGCGCACCAGCGTCACCTTTATCGCCTTTAGCGATTGTGATTGCAGTACCATCTGAGAATGTTACTTTTGTATCGCCTTCTGGTGTTTTTTCAGTACTTTGAACTGTAATTGACTTACCATCTACACCATCTTTTGCTTTCGGAATCACGACTTTAGATCCATCACTGAATGTGATTTCTGTATTGCCGTCTGGTGTTTGTGTTGAGCCTGTAACTGTTAATGGTGTTGCATCTTTACCTGCCTCACCTTGAGCGCCAGTATCACCTTTCGCACCTTTTGGAATTGTGACTGATGAACCATCTGAGAATGTCACAACAATATTACCTTCAGCATCAGGTTCAGTTTTATCAACCGTAATTGATTTGCCGTCTTGTGCTTTAGGAATAGTCACTTCATGACCATCAGAGAACACTACTTTCGTGCTGCCATCTGGTTGGACTTCAGAAGATTTAACTGTCACAGATGTACCGTCTGCGCCATTCGCACCCGTATCACCTTTGTCGCCTTTCGCACCTTTCGGAATAGTGACTTCTTTACCATCTGAGAAGATGACTTTTGTATCACCATTTTCTTGTGGTTCTACTTTCGCAACTGTAATTGATTGGCCATCTTTACCATCTTGTCCTGCGACGCCTTGTGCACCTGTGTCACCTTTGTCACCTTTTGCGATTGTGACTGTAGTACCATCTGAGAATGTTACTTTTGTATCGCCTTCTGGTGTTTTTTCAGTGCCTTGAACTGTAATAGATTGACCTGCAGCGCCTGCTTCACCAGTATCGCCTTTATCGCCTTTCGCACCTTTAGGAATGACAACTTTAGTGCCGTCTGAGAATGTGACTTCAGTGTTGCCATCTGGAGTTTGTGTAGATCCTGTAACTGTTAATGGTGTCGCATCTTTACCTGCTTCACCTTGAGCCCCAGCATCTCCTTTTTCTCCTTTAGGAATAGTAACTTCTTTACCGTCACTAAATATTACTTTAGTTGAACCATCTGGTTGCGGTTCTACTTTTGCGACTGTAATTGATTGACCATCTGCACCATTTTGGCCAGCGTCACCTTTGTCGCCTTTCGCACCTTTCGGAATCACAACTTCATGACCATCGCTAAATGACACTTTCACTGAACCGTCTGGTCGAATAGCAGTTCCAGTAATTGTAACTGATGTACCATCTACACCATTTACGCCATCTTTCGCTTTTGGAATGACAGCTTTTGATCCATCTGAGAATGTCACAACTGTGTTGCCATCTTTATCATGTTGGACACTTTGAACAGTAATTGATTTACCGTCAGCGCCATTTTGGCCAGCAGCACCTGTATCACCTTTCGCGATTGTGATTGCAGTACCATCAGAGAACGTTACTGTCGTATCGCCTTCTGGTGTTGTTTCAGTGCTTTGGACTGTAATAGATTTGCCGTCTTTGCCATCTACGCCATCTTTGGCTTTCGGAATCACGACTTTAGATCCGTCTGAGAAGTTAACGACAGTATTACCATCGGCATCTGGTGCAGAGTTTTCTACAGTAATAGACTTACCATCTTGTCCTGCATCACCTTTATCGCCTTTTTCTCCTTTAGGGATCACAATTTCACGTCCATCACTGAATGTAACTTTCGTTGAACCGTCTGGTTGAACTTCACTGCCAGTCACTGTAACGGATTGACCGTCTTTACCGTCTACACCGTCTTTCGCTTTCGGAATGACAACTTTAGAACCGTCGCTGAATGTGACTTCTGTATTACCTTCTGGTGTTTGCGTTGAACCTGTGATTGTTAATGGAGCCGCATCTTTACCTGCTTCACCTTGTGCACCAGTATCACCTTTCACACCTTTAGGTATTGTAACTGTTTTGCCATCAGAGAATGTCACAACTGTGTTGCCATCTGCATCAGGTTTTGAACTATCTACAGTTACAGATTGACCATCAGCACCTTTAGGAATTGTGATGACTTTACCGTCAGAGAATGTGACTTTTGTAGCGCCTTCAGGTGTTGTTTCAGTACTTGTAATAGTGATTGAAGTACCTGGATCACCTTTGTCGCCTTTTTCTCCTTTAGGAATGATGACTTGATGACCATCGCTGAATGTAAGTTTTGTTGAACCATCTGGTTGAACAGCTGTTTCAGTGATTGTGATTGATTGTCCATCTTTACCATTCACACCATCTTTGGCTTTTGGAATTGTCGCATGTGAACCATCACTGAAGTCTAAGATTGTATTGCCTTCAGGATCTTGAGACGTACCAGTGACTGTAAGCGGTGCGGCATCTTTACCAGCTTCACCTTTATCTCCTTTTTCACCTTTCGCAATCGTGATAGATGTACCATCAGAGAATGTCACTTTAGAATTGCCCTCTGGTGTTGTCTCAGTAGCAGTAATTGTGATTGCTTTACCGTCTTTTCCATCTACACCGTCTTTGGCTTTCGGAATCACGACTTTAGATCCGTCTGAGAATGTAACTTCTGTATTGCCATCTTTATCAGGAGCAACATTTTGAACTGTAATAGATTGACCATCTTTACCGTTCGCACCCGCTGCGCCAGTTTCACCTTTATCTCCTTTAGAGATGACAGCTTGTGAACCATCGCTGAAGTGAACGACTGTATTACCAGCGTCGTCTTTTGTTGTTTCAGTGACTGTTAATGGTGCGGCATCTTTACCAGCTGCACCTGTGTCACCTTTTGCCCCTTTAGGAATAGTTACTTCTTTGCCATCAGAGAAGACAACTTTTGTATCACCGTTTTCTTGTGGTGTCACACTTGTGATTGTGACAGATGTACCATCTTTACCGTCTGCACCTGCGGCACCTGTATCGCCTTTGTCTCCTTTAGAAACAGTGGCAGTGCTGCCGTCGCTGAAGCGGATGACTGTGTTACCATCAGCATCTTTTTCAGAACCAGTGACTGTAAGAGGTTTAGCATCTTGTCCAGCATCACCTTTGTCCCCTTTAGGAATTGTTACTTTTTTACCATCGCTGAAGACAACTTCAGAATCACCATTTGGTAATTTGTTGATTTGATCAACAGTTACTGAAGTACCATCCGCGCCTTTTTCACCAACGTCGCCTTTATCTCCTTTAGAGATTGTCGCAGTTCCGCCATCACTGAAGTGGATCACTGTGTTACCGTCTTTATCTTTTTCAGTACTTTGAACAGTTAATGGTGTAGCATCTGCACCTTTTTCACCTTGTGCACCTGTGTCACCTTTATCCCCTTTAGCACCTTTTGGAATCGTTACTTTCGTTCCATCTGAGAATGTCACTTCGATATCGCCATTTTCTAAAGGTTTAGTGCCTTGAACTGTGATTGAGTCACCTGCATCACCTTTCGCACCTTTAGGGATTGTAATCTTAGTTCCATCTGAGAATGTGACTTCATTATCACCATTATCAAGTACTTTACTTGAAGTAATTGTGATTGATTGGCCGTCTTTTCCATCTACACCAGCTGCGCCAGTTTCACCTTTGTCGCCTTTGTTGATTGTAATAGAGTGACCATCAGAGAAGTTCACTTTCGTGTTACCTTCAGGTGTAGTTTCTGTACCTGTGATAGTGATTGAAGCACCGTCTTTACCAGCTTCACCTTGAGCGCCTGTGTCACCTTTCGCGCCTTTAGGAACCACAACTTGTGAACCATCACTGAATGTCACAACTGTATCGCCATTCGCATTTGGTTCAGATGATTTTACTGTAATAGATGCACCATCTTTACCGTTAGGAACTGTAATTGATTTACCGTCGCTGAATGTCACTTTTGTGCCTTCTGGTGTTTGTTCAGAACTTTGAACAGTCACTGAAGTACCGTCTGCGCCTTTTTCACCTGCAGCTCCAGTATCGCCTTTATCTCCTTTAGGAATTTCTAGTGTTTTACCGTCTGAGAATGTCACTTGTTTATTACCATTAGGTAATGTTTCTGTTTTTGTGATTGTCACAGATGTACCGTCTTTACCTTTTGGTACTGTGATAGATTGACCATCAGAGAAGGTAACTTTTGTATCACCATTTGCTTGTGGTTCAATACTTGCGATTGTGATAGATGTACCATCTTTACCTGCTGCACCAGTTGCGCCAGTTTCACCTTTTTCACCTTGTGCACCCGTAGCACCTGTATCACCTTTGTCCCCTTTAGAGACTGTCGCTGTTTGACCATCACTGAAGTGGATAACTGTATTACCTTCTGGATCTTTAGTTGTGCTTGTAACTGTAAGTGGTTCAGCATCTTTACCTGCTGCACCTGTGTCACCTTTTTCACCTTTAGGGATGGTTAATTCTTTGCCATCTGAGAAGACTACTTTTGTATCACCATTCGCTTGTGGTTCAATGCTCTTAATTGAAACCGATTCACCTTTTTCGCCAGTAGCTCCAGTTGCGCCTGTCGCACCTGTATCACCTTTATCTCCTTTAGAGATAGTAGCTGTTGAGTTGTCACTAAAGTGTACGACTGTATTGCCAGCTTCATCTTTAGTTTCACCAGTTACTGTTAATGGTGCTGCATCTTTACCATTTGCACCAGCTACGCCTGTATCACCTTTATCCCCTTTAGAAACAGTTGCTGTTTGACCGTCACTGAAGTGGATAACTGTATTACCTTCTGGATCTTTAGTTGTGCTTGTAACTGTAAGTGGTTCAGCATCTTTACCAGCTGCACCTGTGTCACCTTTCGCACCTTTTGGAATTGTTAATTCTTTACCATCTGAGAAGATGACTTTTGTATCGCCATTCGCTTGTGGTTCGATGCTCTTAATTGAGACAGATTCACCTTTTTCACCAGTAGCGCCAGTTGCACCTGTAGCACCTTTATCTCCTTTAGAGATAACTGCTTGTGAACCATCACTGAAATGAACAACTGTATTGCCAGCTGCATCTTTATCAGTTTTTGTAACTGTTAATGGGGCTGCATCTTTACCTGCTACACCTGTATCACCTTTGTCGCCTTTAGGGATTGTAACGTTACTGCCATCACTAAAGTGTACAACTGTGTTACCGTCTTTATCTGGAGCAGAACTTTCAACTGTTACAGATTGACCATCTTTACCTTTTGGAATAGTAATCACATGTCCATCGCTGAATGTAACTTTTGTATCACCAGTTGGTGTTGTTTCAGTGTTTGTGATAGTAACTGAAGTACCATCTGCACCTTTTTCACCAGTCGCACCTGTTTCACCTTTATCCCCTTTAGAAACAGTCGCTGTTTGACCATCACTAAAGTGGATGACTGTATTACCCTCTGCATCTTTAGTTGTGCTTGTAACTGTAAGTGGTTTGGCGTCTGCGCCAGCTGCACCTGTGTCACCTTTCGCACCCTTAGGAATTGTTAATTCTTTACCGTCTGAGAAGACTACTTTTGTATCGCCATTCGCTTGTGGTGTGATACTTGTGATTGAAATTGAATCACCTTTGCCGCCTTTTTCACCAGTAGCTCCGGTAGCACCTGTTGCACCCGTATCACCTTTGTCACCTTTAGAGATTGTCGCATGAGAACCATCGCTAAAGTTCACAATTGTGTTACCTTGGGCATCTTTTGTTTCACCAGTTACTGTTAATGGTGCGGCGTCTTTACCTGCAGCACCTGTTGCACCAGTATCGCCTTTATCTCCTTTAGGAATTTCAAGTTTCTTACCATCTGAGAATGTTACTTCTTTATTTCCATTAGGAAGTGTTTTAGTTTCAGTAATTGTAACTGAAGTACCATCTTGACCTTTAGGAATTTCAAATGATTTTCCATCAGTAAAGGTTACTTTAGTTGTACCGTCCGCTAATGTTTCAATTTTATCGATACCAATAGAAGTACCGTCTTTACCTGGATCTCCTTTAGCACCTTGTGCCCCTGTTTCACCACGGTCACCTTTATCTACAGTAATTGTAGAACCATCACTAAAGTGAACTAATGTATTACCTTGACCATCTTTTTCAGATGAAGTTACTGTCAATGGAGCAGCGTCTTTACCTGCAGCACCTGTTGCGCCAGTATCGCCTTTAGAGATTGTAGCTGTTTTGCCGTCGCTGAAGTGTACCACTGTGTTGCCAGCTGCATCTTTTGTTTCCTTAACAACTGTTAATGGAGCAGCATCTTCGCCTTTGTCGCCCTTAGCACCTTTTGGTACTACGATTGATTTGCCGTCACTGAAGTTGACTTTGATGTCGCCATTCGCTTGCGGTTCTGTTGATGTGATTGTGATTGATTTGCCATCTTCACCTTTAGCACCTGTTGCACCTGCAGCTCCTGTATCACCTTTGTCCCCCTTAGCTCCTTGAGCTCCATTGTCGCCTTTATCTCCTTTAGAAATAGTTACATGTGATCCATCACTGAAGCTAACAACAGTATTGCCTTGGCCATCTTTAGCTTCGCCAGTCACTGTTAATGGTGCGGCGTCTTTACCTGCAGCACCTGTTGCCCCTGTTTCACCACGGTCACCTTTAGAGATTGTAGCTGTTTTGCCATCGCTGAAGTGTACCACTGTGTTACCATTTGCATCTTTTGTTTCATTGACAACTGTTAATGGAGCAGCATCTTCGCCTTTATCTCCCTTAGCACCTTTTGGTACTACGATTGATTTGCCGTCACTGAAGTTGACTTTGATGTCGCCATTCGCTTGCGGTTCTGTTGATGTGATTGTGATTGATTTGCCATCTTCACCTTTAGCACCAGTTGCACCTGTGGCTCCCGTATCACCTTTGTCTCCTTTAGAGATAGTAGCTGTTGAATTGTCACTGAAGTGAACGACTGTGTTTCCAGCTGCATCTTTTGTTTCACCAGTTACTGTTAATGGTGCGGCGTCTTTACCTGCAGCGCCTGTTGCGCCTGTTTCACCTTTCGCGCCTTGTAGACCAGTATCACCTTTATCTCCTTTAGAGATTGTAGCTGTTTTGCCATCGCTGAAGTGTACCACTGTATTGCCGTTTGCATCTTTTGTTTCATTGACAACTGTTAGCGGTGCGGCATCTTCGCCTTTGTCACCCTTAGCACCTTTTGGTACTACGATTGATTTGCCGTCACTGAAGTTGACTTTGATATCACCATTCGCTTGCGGTTCTGTTGATGTGATTGTGATTGATTGGCCGTCTGCACCGTTTAAACCATCTTGACCTTTATCACCTTTAGAAATTGTTACATATGATCCATCACTGAGATGTACCACTGTATTACCGTCTCTATCTCTTGTTTCTCTTACTACTTTTAATGGAAGGGCATCTTTTCCAGCTGCACCTGTAAGACCAACATCACCTTTGTCCCCTTTATCCCCTTTGTCGCCTTTAGAAATTGTAGCTTGTGAACCGTCACTGAAGTGAACAACTGTATTGCCAGCTGCATCTTTTGTTTCACCAGTCACTATTAATGGTGCGGCGTCTTTTCCGGCTGCACCTGTAGCTCCTGTATCACCTTTGTCACCCTTAGCTCCTTGAGCACCTGTGTCACCTTTATCTCCTTTAGGGATTTCAACTGTGTTACCATCTGAAAATGTTACTTGTTTATCACCATTCGGTAAATCATCAATTGAAACTACAGTGATTGATGTTCCAGGTCTTCCATCTCTACCGTTTCTACCATCTCTACCAGGTTGGCCTTGTTCACCTTTAGGGATAAATATTGAACTGCCATCTGAAAACTCTACAGTAGTACCAAGATCAGATTCAGGAGTTGCAACTACTCTAATTGAATCACCTTTGTCTCCTTTCGGGATTGTGACTGTTTTACCATCAGTAAATGTAACTAGAGTGTCACCGTTAGGTAATTTCGTTTGGCTTTTAACAGTGATTGAATCGCCCATCGGACCTACTGGACCTCTTTCACCTGGGTCTCCCTTTGGAACAGATACTGAGTTATTATCACTAAAGGTAACTTTAGTATCACCATTTGGTAATCTTTGAGTATACTTAACAGTTACAGAAGTACCATCTGCAACAAAGAATTCACCAAGTTTTTCACCAGTTGCTTTATTAGTGATTGTTACTAAAGTACCTGGTTGACCATTTTGTTCTGTTTTCAAGCTAGAATAGGCAAGTTCTGGTGTATGACCATCTCTAGGCACAATTGTTTTGCCTGGTAAACTTGTATTTCCATCCTTAGTAGTAATTGCTGAAATAACTTCACCTTGTTTTAACGGTGCAGCTAAAGTTTGAGTGAATTTACCTTGTGCGTCTGCTGTTGTTTGATAAGTTGTAAGACCTACTGTAATTGTTACAGGGGCATAAGGCATTGTTTCACCTGTGACAACAGTTTCTCCAGATAATTTCGGATCTACAACCGGAGGTAAAATAAAACTATTAGCTGCATCTGCAGGTGCAGCCACGCCTAATTCAATAATTTCAGGAATTTCATCTTTAATTTTTGTTTCGGTTTTAACAGTACTACCTAATTGAACATTTTTGTAGTACCAATTTGTACTGGTAATCTCATTAATACCGTTAACACCCGGTCTTGCTACACGTTGTGTACCCGCCGGAATTTTTGTGGATGTTCTATATTCTTTAGTAAAAGGAATCGCTTCTTGGATTTTTTGATCCTCTTGTCTGATATAAAAAATCAACATTACCATCTAAAACAATTTCCATTTTTTCATTGAAATAGTTGGCTGTTGAATATGGATCCGGTGTTGAACTATAGTTACTTCCATTTGGGAACATCATTACAAATCCATCTACACTTAAATCACCATTCCAGTTTTTAACTGGCAAGCTGAATTTAACATCCGCATACCCGTTATTTTTAATTGCTGTATCAGTAAGGAAAGGACGGCCATTTAATGCATAACCTTCTGGATAACCAGGTTTAGCTAGACCTTCTTTTAACACTGACTTTGTAGGGCCTCCATTAGTACCGACCATCTCTACGGTTGCTGGGATGCCTTCTACGTTTGTTGGTAATTGGAAAGCATCACCAAATCTAAATCCACCTAAATCAATAGCATGAGTTTGTCCTGTATTAGCGGTCGCATAATATTTAATCTCAAAGTCCATTTTATTGTTAACTCTGTCTGGTTTTGCCGTAACAATATAACTCGCTGGTTTTTGTCCCATATACGTTTTACCATAACCAGTGATGATGATCCCTCTTTCCGGATCAATTGAAGCACTTGCTTTAAGTGCACCGATTGCTTCAGGTGCTGAAGCGTTTGTTGGAATTTCGATATTTGAAGATGTATTAGGATCTCCTACACGACTTGTTTGAGGTGCTAAACTATCTGCCGCAGTCGGTGCATTAGGATCATCTGCTGCTGCACGCACCGCATACACCGTATATTTAGATGTTTGTTCATTGGCATACTCAATGCCTGCACGTAGGACATCTTGGAATAAGTCTTCTGCTGATACTGCATTATAATCAACATTCAACTTACTTAAGATGCCGTCTACATCTTGTGCCTTATATGTTTCAGATAATAGATTACGAACTAAACCTTCTTTATCTGATGAGTGTAAATATTGTTCAACAAATTCAACAGGTGCTTTTGCGCCATCGTTTAAGCTTGAGTAATCTACTGTACTTTCAGGTACACTGCTTACTTGAGCTGTTTCTGAAGTTTTTACTTCATTAGATGGTGCTGTTTCTTTTGTCGTTGAGTCAGCTTTAGGAGTCGCTTCAGTTTGCGAAGTTGCCTCAGCTTTTTCTACCTTTTGAACACCTTCTTGATTTGTTGGTGCTACTTGTGCTGTATTATCTGAAGGTTTTGCTTCCGATGTTACAGCTGCTTGATTTGATTCATTCGTTGGTTGTGCTGTTGAAACTTCTGGTGTTGATTGTTGCGTTTGAGTTTCTTGATTTACAACAGGGGCCTCAGCTGAAGCTGCTTGATCTGCTCCGTGTTCGGCAGGTTCCTCTGCTTGTTGTGCATCAGTTTCTGATGCTTCTGCGTCACGACTTGCGCCGAACAATAAAGTAGTTCCGAGTAAGATAGAAGCTGTGCCGACTGTAAACTTACGAATTGAATATTTATTATGAATATTCGGTAAGAAGTCTAAACGCTTGTTGCCTGATTTTTTCATGATGTCCTCCGTTTAGTACTTTTGTACATAAAATAATAATGTTTCAAAATGTTTGTTTTTCTCTCACATTCGACTCATTATAGCAAAGTTTTGTACCATTTAGTATAGCAA